>CAMNNY010000052.1 GCA_946546175.1 uncultured Bacteroidales bacterium | reverse complement strand
TCGGCCACAGGGTTGCGAAAATGGTGGTCAACCGCTGCCGCAAGCCCGCCAATGCCGACATCCTCGTGCCAGGCGATGTGGTGAGCGTGATCGGCACTACTTCCGACAAGGTCCCCTTCGAGGAATGCGACGACATGAAAGTCACCCGCCGCGAGGTCGATATCCTTCTGACCGAGGGCTGCAAACTTGTCCCGCAGCTCGCAACGACCCGCATCATCCGTGCCTACGCAGGCGTGAGGCCGCTGGTGGCCGACGACTCCGACCCTTCGGGGCGCAACGTCAGCCGTGGCATCGTGCTTCTCGACCACAGTACTCGCGACGGAATCAGGGGCTTCATCTCCATCACCGGGGGTAAGCTCACTACCTACAGGCTCATGGCCGAGCAGACCGCCGACCTTATCTGCCGCAAACTCGGAATCGACCGAAAGTGCGAGACCGCCATCCTGCCTCTTCCCGGCTCCACCGACAAACCGGAGTCTCATAAGACCTGGAGCGTGGGCCAGAAAGCTGCATTCGGCCGCCACGGCACCCAAATCTCGCAGATGTCATTCGAAGGCGAAGCCGGCAAGGAAGTGTGCGAGTGCGAACACGTCACCCGCGCCGAGATTGCTTATGCCGTCAAAGAGCTGGGCGTGCAGTCGCTCGACGACCTTCGCCGCCGCACCAGAGTGGGCATGGGCACATGTCAGAGCTCGTTCTGCGTGCTGCGCGCCGCGAAGGCGCTCGCAGAGGAGCTCGGCGCTCCCGAGAGGGAGCAGGAGCTCGTCCGCGACTTCCTTCGCGAGCGCTGGAAGGGCATAGCGCCTATATGCTGGGGCGACCAGATGCGCGAAGCCGAGCACATGAGAAACCTTTACAAGGAGGTGGGCAAATGAAATTCGACGTTATCATCATAGGGGGCGACCGCTGCGATGCGGCGGAGGGCCTCCGCTACATAAAAGAGTGTAAGTCCGTCTGCCTCATTGCCGAAGGCGGACATCTCGATTCGCCGGAGGACCGGCTGAAATTCGCCCACAAGGGCGGCACGCTCCTTCTGGGAGACTCCGTCGCGAGGGTGGAATGGGCCGAAGACGGCAAGGTCGCAAGACTTTTCACGGTCAATCTGGGCGGCACCCCTCTTGAGGCTCCGCTCTATATCCTCGCTTCAGGAAGATTCTTTACAAAAGGCCTGTGCTCCGACATGGACAAGGTCTGGGAGCCCGTTTTCGGGGTCGATGTCCGCTTCGGAGAAGACCCCTCGAAATGGTGCAGCGAAGACTTTTTCGCGCCGCAGCCCTTCGAGTCCTTCGGCGTGATTGCAGACTCAGAAGGCCATGCCCTTAAAGACGGGCGGCCTGTTTCGAACCTTATCGCCTGCGGGAGCATCCTCGCAGGCCCGGAAAAATAACGGATATGCAGGAAATCAATATCAGCCCGGCCAATCTCGAAAAGTGCCTCAAGTGCGATCTCTGTACACAGATATGCCCGATGTATTCTGTGAATCCGGACTATCCCGGCCCTAAGGCGGCCGGCCCCGACGGCGAACGCTACCGCCTCAAAGACCCCAAGTTCTTTGACAATGCCCTCAAGTACTGTCTGAACTGCAAGCGTTGCGAGGTGATCTGTCCTTCGGGCGTGAAGGTAGGAGACATAATCGCCGTAAACCGTCTCAAATACGGTAGGCCCTCCCGTCCGCTGCGCGACCGCATGCTTGCTTCGACCGACCTTGTCGGCTCGCTTGCGAGCCCGTTTGCCCCCATCGTCAACCCTATCCTGGGCCTCGGCATCACGAAGAGCGTGCTCGACTCCACGGTCGGCATCAGCAAGGAGCGCACGTTCCCCAAATACTCTTCGAGCAAGTTCGTCACCTGGTTCAGGCGCCACGCCGCCAGGGAGCAGGAGAAATTCGCTCGCAAGGTGCATTATTTCCACGGCTGCTACGTTAACTACAACTACCCTCAGCTCGGCAAGGACTTCGTGCGCCTTATGAACGCCTGCGGCTACGGGGTGGAACTTCTCGACAAGGAGAAATGCTGCGGGGTAGCCCTTATCGCAAACGGCTTCGGCAAGCAGGCCTCCAAGCAGGCTGCAGTCAATCTCGCGTCGATCCGCAAGGCCGGCGGGGAAGTGCTCACCACCTCCTCGACCTGTACCTTCACGATGCGCGACGAATACGACCATGTCCTCGGGCTCGAGAACGCAGACGTGCGCGACCGCATACTCCTCGCCACCAAATGGCTTTACGACAAGCTTGAGGCGGGGGAGATCAGGCTTGCTTTCCGCGAAGACTTCAAGATGCGGGCGGCCTACCACACCGCCTGCCATATGCAGAAGATGGGCTGGCAGCAGTACTCCATAAGGCTCCTGCAGATGATCCCCGGGATGGAGCTTACCGTGCTCGACCAGCACTGCTGCGGCATCTCCGGCACCTTCGGCTTCAAGAAGGAAAACTACGGCTACTCGAAGCAGATCAGTTCCGAGCTCGTAGACGACATCCACAAGAGCGGAGCCGGCGTTGTCATCACCGACTGCGAGACCTGCAAATGGCAGATCGAGGGCTTCACCGGCCTCGAGGTGCTGAACCCCGTGAGCGTGCTTGCGCAGGCCATTGACTACGAAAAAACACTGAAACTGAATAATGAAAACTAACAGATCGTTTAAATTCTGGCAGTGGTGGACCATCATCGTTTCGATGGTCGTCTACTCCATCTTCTATTTCGTCCGCAAAAACTTTTCGATAGCGATGCCGGGCCTTACGGCCGAGTACGGCATCAGCAATACCAGCTTCGGTATCATCATCGCGATCGGCTCGCTCATCTACGGCCTGAGCCGTTTCGTCAACGGCTTCATAGTGGAGAGAGTCAGTACGAAGGTCTTTATGGCTATCGGCCTGTTCCTTTGCGCCGCGGCCAACTTCTGCTTCGGTTTCGGAGTAGACCTTACTTTCCTCATCACCGGAGTGCATGAGGGCCCGCAGTTTATCAATACTCTCGTGCTGATTATGGGCGTTACGATCGTGCTCAACCAGTACTTCCAGGGCTTCGGCTACCCGCCCTGCGCCCGTATGCTCCCGCAGTGGATCGCTCCTAACGAACTTTCCACCAAGATGAGCATCTGGAACACATCGCACTCCATCGGCAGTTTCCTCGCCGTGGTGATCTGCGGTATGATCATGACCGGCCTCGGCTCTGACATGAGCGGCAACCCTGATATCGTCGCCCGTATCTCCCAGAATCTTGCCGGCAGCATCAAAGGCTGGGACAGCATGAGCGTTGCCGACCAGACTGCAAAGGTCCTCAGCTACGCCGGCCACTACGGCGCATGGAGGATGTGCTTCATCATCCCGGGCATCATCGCCGTCGGCGGAGCGATCCTCTGCCTTTTCGCCCTCAAGGACACGCCCCAGAGCGTGGGCCTTCCCGAGATCAAGGGCACCGAGACCGGCAAGGAGAAGACCGCCGGCATCCCCGGAGCCCACAAGAAGTTCCTCTCCCACATGGTGTTCCGCAACAAATGGGTCTGGATCCTTTCGATCGCCAATATCTTCGTCTACGTGCTGCGTATGGGCGTTCTTGACTGGGGCCCGAAGTTCCTTACCGAGGACCGCGGCATGAATATCCAGGGCGCGGCATGGTCCGTTGCTCTCTTCGAACTCTCGGCTATCGTCGGCACCATCTTCGCCGGCTGGGCCTCCGACCATATCTTCAAGGGCCGTTCGCACCGCATGTGCTTCGTTGCCATGGTGGGCGCGTTCATTTTCCTCGGCCTGTTTGCCCTCGTGGACATGCCGGTAGTGCTTTCGACTATCGTGCTGGCCATGTCGGGCTTCTGCATCTACGGCCCGCAGGCCCTTATCGGCATCGGCTCGGCCAACCAGGCCACCAAGGAGGCTTCGGCGACCGCTAACGGCCTCGCCGGCATCTGCGGCTACCTCGGTTCGGCCCTTTCCGCCATCGGAGTGGGCCTCGTAGCCGACAACTTCGGCTGGAAGTGGGTGTTCATCACCTTCATCGCAGTCGGCGTCGTCGGCGCAATCATCTTCCTTACCATGTGGAATGCCCCTCGCGACGGCTACGAGCGTTCGCGTAAATTCACTGAAGCCCTTGTCGAAGAACACGAAAAATCCAACAAATAGATGAAAATACCTGTTGTAGCATTCTTTACTGTTATGAGCCTTGCGGCAGCCTGCTGCTGCCAGCCCCAGTCCAAACCGGGCAGCGATCCTGTAGATACCGACACCACATCGGTTAAGCCCCAGCCCGTAGACTCTACCATGATTGTCGACACTTCGATGATTTCGGCCATGTGGAGATCGAATTTCGCCGATGCGCTTACCGTACCGGGCGACAGCGTGGTCCGCTCGGCGCGTTTCTTCCTGAACGGCGGCTATCAGACCGGATTCGAGCCGAAGATGCGCTCGTACTCCGAAGACATGCGATATGAGTTCTATACACCTGAGTATATGCGCTTTGTCAGTGAGAGTGACGGCTATGCAGTCTCGATTCCTCTGGGCCTGGAGCTTGAGCCGGACTATACGCTCGCGAAGTACAACCAGAAGTTCGTTTCCGACAAGGCTACGCTGAGGGTAACCCTCGAGCACGTCACGCCCTA
>CAMNNY010000051.1 GCA_946546175.1 uncultured Bacteroidales bacterium | reverse complement strand
GATGTGCTCAATGTTGTCTCCGACCTCACGCATCTCGTTCTCGATGGCGACTATCTTGGCATCGAGTTCCTTGGCGTCGAATTTCGAGATCTTGCGTACGGGCTTGTCGACGAGGCGGTCGATGTCTTCGATGGTGACCTCGCGGCGAAGCACTCCCTCGTAGGTCTTCATCTGAGTCAGGATGTCGTTCTTCTGGTCTTCCCAGGTCTTCTGGTCCTGTTCGAGGATCTTGTAGACCTTGTTCTCGAAGAAGATGCGCTCGAGCGAGGTGTAGTGCCAGTCGCGTTCGAGCTCGCCCATCCTGTACTGAAGCTGCTGCAGGAGCAGGTCCTTGGTGTGGTTGGTGCTGTATTCGAGGATGTCGCAGACCGAGAGGAACTGCGGCTTGTCGTCGACGATCACGCAGGCGTTGGGGGCGATGGTTGTCTCGCAGTCGGTGAACGCGTAGAGAGCGTCGATGGTCTTGTCGGGGGAGACGTCGCCGGGGAGGTGGATGATGATGTTGACCTTGTCGGTGGTCATGTCATCGATCTTTTTGATCTTGATCTTACCCTTGTCCTTGGCCTTGATGATGGACTCCTTCAGGAGTTCGGTGGTCTTGCCGTAGGGGATCTCCGTGATAGCGAGGGTGCCCTTGTCGACCTTTTCGATGCGGGCGCGTATCTTCACGGAGCCGCCGCGACGGCCCTGATTGTATTTTGAGCAGTCGGCGAAGCCTCCGGTAGGGAAGTCCGGATAGAGTTCGTAGGGCTTTCCCTCGAGGATTGCTACCGATGCGTCGATAAGTTCGTTGAAGTTGTGAGGAAGTATCTTCGAAGACATACCCACGCCGATTCCTTCAGTTCCCTGGGCGAGCAGCAGAGGGAAACGCACGGGGAGCTCGGTCGGCTCCTGGTTGCGCCCGTCGTAGCTGTTCATGTAGTGGGTGATCTTGGGATCGAACACCACTTCCTTGGCGAATTTGGAGAGGCGGGCTTCGATGTACCTGGGGGCGGCGTTGGAATCGCCCGTGAGGATGTTGCCCCAGTTTCCCTGGCAGTCGACCGTGAAGCCTTTCTGCCCGAGCTGGACGAGTGCGCCGAGGATGGATGCGTCGCCGTGGGGGTGATACTGCATGGCCTGGCCGACGATGTTCGCAACTTTAGTGTAAGCACCGTCGTCCATCTTGTACATGGCGTGGAGCACGCGCCTCTGCACGGGCTTGAGTCCGTCAACGATATGGGGGACGGCCCTGTGGAGGATCACGTACGAGGCGTAGTCAAGATACCAGTTCTTGAACATCCCCGAAAGCTTGAACTTCTGGGCGTCGCTGCCGAGGAGCCGGTCGTACTTGCCGCTGCCTTCTCCATCGCCTTCGACCGGAGCCTCAAGCTCGTCTTCCGTTATCTCTTCGATGATATCTTCGTTCTCTTCAATCATACTTCGTTAGTCTTCGTATCCGAATTTGCGGAGTTCTTTCCTGCTTTCCCTCCAGTCGGGATCAACCTTCACGTAGATGCTCAGGAAGACCTTTTTCTGGAAGAAATCTTCCATGTCGATGCGGGCTTGGGTGCCGACCTTCTTGAGGCCTGCGCCCTGCCTGCCGATCACGATGCCCTTCTGGGACTCGCGCATCACGTAGATGACGGCCCCTATGTCGTAGCGCTCAGCCCCTTCCTTGAAGGTCTCGATCTCCACCTGGCAGCAGTAGGGAATCTCCTGCTTGTAGTTGAGGAGAATTTTTTCCCTGATTATCTCTGCCGCGAAGAAGCGGAGGTTGCGGTCGGTGAAGGTATCGGTGTCGTACCATGCCGGAGCCTCGGGGAGGTTCTCGATGATGGTGGCGAGGATGGTCTCAAGATTGAACTTCTCCTGGGCCGAGGCGGGAATGACGGTGGCGTTGGGCACCTTTTCTTTCCACCAGGCCATGAGGTCAAGGACCTTGGACTGCTCGCTGATGTCGATCTTGTTGACGACTATGATCACCGGGCACTCGAGCCTGCTGAGCTTGTCGACATATTCTATGTTCTTGTCGGGCTTTTCGACTGTGTCGGTCACATAGAGCACCACGTCCGCATCGCCTATGGCGGCATCTACCGCTCCGAGCATATCCTGCTGGAGACGGTAACTGGGCTTCAGGATACCGGGGGTGTCGGAGTAGACTATCTGGTAGTCTTCTCCGTTGACGATCCCCATGATCCTGTGCCTTGTGGTCTGGGCCTTGGCTGTGACGATGCTGAGCTTTTCGCCCACCATCGCGTTCATCAGCGTGGACTTGCCCACGTTGGGGTTGCCTATGATGCCTACGAATCCCGACTTAAACATAGGCGCCCATCTTCAGAATGTTGACTTCTCCTTCGGAGAGCTGCCTCCATTCGCCCTTCTTCAGGCCCTTCTTGGTAAGGCCTGCGAAGTAGACGCGGTCGAGGGCCTTCACATCGTAGCCGAGCGACTCGAAAATGCGGCGGACGATCCTGTTCTTGCCGGAATGGATCTCGATCCCGAGCTTGCGGTGGTCTTCGGGGTCGATGTATTCGAGCTCGTCGGCGGCGACTTCGCCGTCGGTGAGGGTCACGCCTGCGAGAATCTTGGAATAGTCCTCTTCAGAGAGGGGCTTGTCCAGGCTGACCTGATAGATCTTCTTCTTGTCGTATGAAGGGTGGGTAAGGCGTTCTGCGATTTCGCCGTCGTTGGTAAACATAAGCACGCCGGTAGTGTTTTTGTCGAGCCTGCCGACGGGGAAGACCCTGTACTGGCAGCCCTTCAGAAGATCCATGACGGTCTTCTCGGCGTGGGGATCGCTGGCTGTGGTCACATACCCTTTGGGCTTGTTCATTACGAGGTAGACCTTCTCCTCGCCGCGCAGACGCTCGCCGTTGAAGCGGACGTCGTCTTTGTAGACGTTGACCTTGGTGCCGAGCTCCGTGACGACCTCGCCGTTGACTGTGACTACGCCGGCCTGGATGAGGGTATCGGCCTCCCTGCGGGAGCAGACGCCGGAGTTCGCGATGAACTTGTTGAGGCGCACTTCCTCGCGGAAGGGGGCAGGTACGTGGTCGTTGTCGGAGTAGCGGCCGGAGTCGGAGACCTGGGGCCTGCGGCTGATCATGCGGTCGATGCCTTCCTGCGATGCCTTGCTGAATTCAGGCTTCTTGCCGTAAGGCTTGCGGCCGGGTTTTCCCTTGCGGGGAGCGCCGGAGCTGAATCCGCCCTGACGGCTGCCGTTTCCGCTGAAGCTGCGCTGGCTGTGGCCGCCCTGCGGACGGTCGCCGTAAGGCTTATGGCCCTGGCTCTGGTAGCCGTGGGGTTTGTCGAAGCCCTGACGACTTCCGGTGTGGGGGCGGTCAGAGCCCTGATAACCGCTTCTTTGCGGTCTGTCAGAAGAGAATTCGCGCGGGGAACGCTCTCTGTTAAAGTCTCGGGACGTGCTGTATGCAGGTCCTTCTGTGCGGTGCGCCGAAGCTGCGCCGGAGGTTTTCCGTGGTCTAAGTTTTCGGCCGTTCTTTGAGTATTCTTCCATACTATTTGAGTTTGAAAATGTAGGTAATCGTACCCTCCTGCAAAGGAGGAGTATCTTCTTCTATTTTGTCTATCTTGGTGAAGTGGGTTCGCATCGCTGCGTTCCTCGCTTCATTCCATAGGTTGGCATCGTTCACGGTAGTGCCCTTCGCCCCCGGGACCGCCTTCTGGACATTGCCGTAGACGTCTACCCAGATGGAGACGACCACCACGCCGCTGTCCTGCCTCTTATAGGTCGGAGCCACGAGCTGACCGTCGACACGGCGGCCCTGCAGATGTGCGTTTGGCCTGCCTTCGGCCGTGCTCTTGACGCTGTTGCCGTCGGGCTGTCCGGCCTTGAAGACATTGGAGGAGTCCTGGGCAGCATGGGCCGTCCCGGCGTTGCTGTCCTTCTTTCCCATCCCGGGGAAAGCTGCCCTGGGGTCGATCTTGGGCTGCTCCGGCTCCACGGGCGGGGTCGGCACCTCCACGTCGCCGAAATTGTCGGGCTCCTGAGCCGGAGTTTCGTTGGGGGTGTTGTCCTTGACCGGAGACTCGCTGCGCTGGACTATCTCCACGGGTTTCTCGAGATCGACTTCCTCCGCTACCGGCTCCTTGCCGTAGGTGGGGTCGATTTCCTCGATGTCGGCCGTGAAATCAAGCAGGAAAGTCTGCTCGGCTGGCGGCGGCCAGATGTATGTCACTCCATTGAAGGACAGAAAAGCCAGGGCCACGGCATGTCCCAGCACGGTCAGGACCGCGCCGGTGATGCTCGAAGCCTTGCTGCTTCTGTCTCTTCTTTTGAGATATTCTTTCATGCTATTCCGGTGAGGTGGCGAGGATCACTTTGTAATGGTTCCTCTTTGCGATATTCATTATCTGGACTATCTCGCCGATGGGCACAGTCTCGTCTGAGTAGATGGAGAAGGTGGGGTCTTCTTCGCTCTGGAGAAGCACCACCAGATTATCCTCGACCTGCTCGAACGGAACCGGGGCCTTGTCGCCGTTGATGTGGTAGGTGTATGTATCGTCTCCCTGGTCCTTGACCGACACCGTGACGGTGGGCTTGGCGCTCACCTGGCCCGTACTCTTCGGGAGGAAAAGCTTGAGGGCGTTGGGGTTGATCAGGGTTGAGGTCACCAGGAAGAAGATGAGCAGAAGGAACACGATGTCGGTCATCGACGACATCGAGATGTTCGCATCTACCTTTGTACTTCTTTTGAGTGCCATGGCTTATTCTGCTTCTGCTTCTTTCTCGGCGGGGT
>CAMNNY010000050.1 GCA_946546175.1 uncultured Bacteroidales bacterium | reverse complement strand
TACACCATCGACTGGTTCAAGGCGCTCAAGAAGAAATACGGCGCAGACTACCCCCGCCTTACCGAACTCACCGGCTTCGAGTCTATCGCGGCCAGCAAGGTCATCAACAACAACGCCAAGCTCTATGCCAATATGGCCGAAGGCTTCGTCGGAATCGGGCTCAAGAGAGAGGAAGGCGTGCAGTTCGTCTGCGACTGCTCCGACATGTCGGAAGTCATCGTTATCCGCAAGGACGGCATCTACAAGGTAGCCAAGGTCGAGGAAAAAGCTTTCTTCGGCAAAGATCTCCTCTACGTCGGGATCTTCGTACGCGGCGACGAACGCACTATCTACAACGTCATCTACCGGGAGGGCAAGACCTCGGTCTACTACGCCAAGCGTTTTGCCATCACTTCGGTTACCCGTGACAAGGAATACGACATCACGACGGGTCTTGATGGATCCAAGATAGTCTGGTTCACGGCCAACCACAACGGAGAGGCCGAGACCGTGAGAGTACAGCTCCGCCCGAAGCCCAAGCTCAAGAAGACCTCGCTGGAGTACGACTTCAGCACTCTTGCTATCAAGGGCAAGGGCTCGAGGGGCAACCTCGTGACCAAGAACCAGATCCAGAAGATCACCCTGCGCTCGGCGGGAGTCTCGACCATCGCCGGCAAGGACATCTGGTACGACGAATACATCCAGAAGCTCAACGATGAGGAGCGCGGACAGTACCTCGGAGCATTCGACACCGACGACAAGGTGCTCGCAGTGTTCACCAACGGTACTTTCTACACCACTTCCTTCGAGCTGTCCAACAGATATCAGGGCGAAGTGCTCGTTATCGAGAAATTCGACCCCAACAAAACCTACACCGCCCTCTACTACGACGGCGCCGCCAAGACCTACTACGTCAAGCGATTCTCGTTCGTGGTGAGCGACAATTCCCCTATGAGTTTCATCTCCGAAGGAGCTAAGTCAAAACTCATAGGCCTGTCCGACGACCTCCACCCTCAGTACCTCGTGACCTTCGGAGGCAAGTCCGCCCACAGGGAGCCGGAAGCCATCGATGCGGAGGAGTGGATAGCCAAGAAGGGCATCGGGGCCAAGGGCAAGAAGTGCCACAGCCTCGAGATCAAGAAAGTCGAGTTCATCGAGCCGCTCCACAAGCCGGAAGATGATCAGCCCACGCAGGAACCGCAGCAGATGGATGTGATAGATCTCGGAATCGAGCAGGTCCCCACCGAAGGACCGGACCTGAGCGATCTTCCTGAGATGACGATTGAAGAACCTACGCTGTTTTGATAGTTACGCTGACAGGATACATGGGCTCGGGCAAGAGCACGGTCGGAAGGATACTGTCCTCCCTTCTGGGCTGCGGGTTCACTGACCTGGACGAGTACATAGGTGCAAAGATAGGGCGAAGCCCCGCGCAGATTCTGCGCGAAGACGGAGAAGTCCGTTTCAGGGCGATTGAGGCCGAGGCGCTCCGAGACCTGGTCACAATGCACCAGCTCACGGGCAAAGACACCGTGATAGCCCTCGGAGGAGGCACCATAATGACAGTCTCTCTCCGGAGGCTGATCCTCGAGGACACGATCTGCGTGTACCTGCAGGCCGCCGAAGAGAGCTTGCGCGACCGCATCGGCAGTGCAGACGACCGTCCGCTCGCCTGCGAGCGTTTTACCGAAAGGCTCCATGAGAGGCTTCCGGTCTACGAAAAAGCGGCGATAATGGTCGCGACCGACGGAAAGTCCCCCGAAGAGGTAGCGGACGAAATCCGTCTTGAACTGAAAAAACGAACTGGTAATGAACTATAAAGAGAGTATTTGGAAAGTCCGGGAGCCGGCAGACCCCTCAAAGGTCGAACGCCTGAGCGCGGAGGTAGGCATCGACAAGGTGCTGGCAGGCCTCCTCGTGGAAAGGGGCGTCGAGACCTTCGAGCAGGCGCGTCAGTTCTTCCGTCCGAGCCTCGAGCACATCCACGACCCGTTCCTGATGAAAGACATGGACAAGGCGGTCGACAGGCTCGACAAGGCAATCGAACTGGACGAGAAGATTCTGGTCTACGGCGACTACGATGTCGACGGCACGACAGCGGTCGCACTCCTGCATTCTTTCCTGGGCAGCCACGGAGCCAAAGTCGACTTCTACATCCCTGACCGCTACGACGAAGGCTACGGAGTTTCGCAGAAGGGTATCGAATGGGCCGCCGCAAATGATGTGAAGCTGATAATCACCGTCGACTGCGGAATCAAGGCCATAGAGAAAACCGCCCTCGCCAAGAGCAAGGGTATAGACATGATCATCTGCGACCACCATCTTCCGGACGAGACCCTTCCGGCCGCTGTCGCAGTGCTCGACCCCAAACGTGAAGACGACACTTATCCCTTCGACGACCTCTCCGGCTGCGGCGTGGGCTTCAAGCTCGCGCAGGCATATAGCCAGAGGCATGGTCTTCCCTTCGACGAGCTCATTCCGCTGCTCGACCTTCTGGTCGTAAGCATCGCTTCCGACCTTGTGGGCATGGTGGGCGAAAACCGCGTGCTCTCGCACTTCGGACTCAAGCGCCTCAACGAAGCCCCCAGACACGGCCTCCTCGCGATGATCGAACTCTCGGGGCTCGAACTCGGACATATCACGGTCGACGACATCGTCTTCAAGATCGGCCCGCGCATCAACGCCGCCGGACGAATGGAGACAGGCCGGCTTGCCGTTGAACTGCTGACTGCACCCGACAGGGTGAGCGCCACCCGCATCGGCGAGCAGATCAACGAGAACAACAACGAGCGCAAGAATATCGACCGCGAAATCACTCAGGAAGCCCTCGAGATGGTCGAGAGCGGCAAGTGTATCGCCTCGAAAAACGCGACAATAGTCTACAATCCCCAGTGGAACAAGGGCGTAGTCGGGATCGTGGCTTCGCGACTCGTGGAGGCGTTCTACAAACCGACGGTGGTGCTGACCAAGTCCAACGGCTTCGTGACCGGATCAGCCCGCAGCGTCGCCGGATTCGACCTTTACGCCTCTATCGAGAGCTGCGCCGACCTTCTGGAGAACTTCGGCGGCCATGTCTACGCCGCCGGGCTTACCCTTAAGGAGGAGAATCTCCCGGAGTTCGCCCGCCGCATGGAAGAATACATCGAAGGCAAGATATCCGACGAGATGCTGACCCCCGTGGTCGACATCGACGCACGGATCGACCTCTCGCAGATTACGCCCAAGTTCTTCCGCATCCTCAAGCAGTTCCAGCCTTTCGGGCCCGGCAACGCCAACCCCGTGTTCGAGACCGACGCCGTCTGCGACGAAGGCAGCGGCAGGAAGGTAGGCGCGGGCGGGCTCCATCTGAAGCTCGACCTTATCCAGGAGGACTACTCGAGGGCCATTCCGGCGATAGCCTTCAACCTCGCCGACAAATTCGAATACATCCGCCACGGCAACCCCTTCGACGTGTGCTACACGATCGTGGAGAACTACTACCGCGGCAACAGCACCATCCAGCTGCGCATCAAGGACATCAAAGAAAGAGAAGATATTATTTAAGATATGGTACAGGAATTCAGTGAACAGGAATTAATCAGAAGGGAATCCCTCGCCAAGCTCCGCGAGCTCGGCATCGACCCCTACCCCGCCGCCCTTTATCCCGTCAACGCAACGGCCGCAGAGATTGCCGCCGGATTTGACCCCGAGAATGGCAACTACCAGGAAGTTTGCATCGCAGGCCGTCTTATGAGCCGCCGCATTATGGGCGCCGCTTCGTTCGGCGAGCTCCAGGACGAGACCGGCCGCATCCAGATATACGTCAAGCGCGACGAGATATGCCCCGGTGAGGACAAGACTATGTACAACACCGTGTGGAAGAAACTCCTCGACATCGGCGACATAGTCGGTATCAAGGGCTTCGCGTTCTTCACCCAGACCGGTCAGCTCAGCGTCCATGCAAAGGAGCTCACGCTCCTGTCGAAGTCGCTGCGCGTGCTCCCTATCGTCAAGGAACTCGACGGCCAGGTGTTCGACGCCTTCACGGATCCCGAGATGCGCTACCGCCAGAGGTACGTCGACCTCATCGTCAATCCGCAGGTCAAGGAGACTTTCATCAAGAGGGCCCAGATCATCGCTACGATGCGCGAGTACTTCAATGAGGCCGGATGCCTCGAGGTCGAGACCCCTATCCTTCAGAGCATCCCGGGCGGCGCAACCGCGCGTCCTTTCATCACCCACCACAACGCGCTCGATATCAACCTCTACCTGCGTATAGCCAACGAGCTTTACCTCAAGCGCCTGATCGTCGGCGGCTACAGCGGAGTCTATGAGTTCGCCAAAGACTTCCGCAACGAGGGCATGGACAAGACCCACAACCCCGAGTTCACCTGCATGGAGATCTACGTAGCCTACAAAGACTACATCTGGATGATGGAGTTCGTGGAGAAGATGCTCGCAAAGATTGCGCTGAAGGTCAACGGCACCACCAAGGTCAAAATCGGCGAGAACGAAGTCGACTTCAGCGGCACATACCGCAGGCTCCCTATCCTCGAGGCCATCAAGGAATACGCGGGCGTGGACGTCAAGGGTATGGACGAAGCCCAGCTTCGCGAGACCTGCAAGAAACTCAATGTGGAGGTCGAGCCTTCGATGGGCAAGGGCAAGCTGATTGATGCCATCTTCGGCGAGTACTGCGAGAAGAACCTCATCCAGCCTACCTTCATCATCGACTATCCGGTAGAGATGTCGCCGCTTACCAAGCGCCACCGCACCGACCCTACCCTTACCGAGCGTTTCGAACTCTTCGTCTGCGGCAAGGAACTCGCCAACGCTTACTCAGAGCTCAACGACCCCATCGACCAGTTCGA
>CAMNNY010000049.1 GCA_946546175.1 uncultured Bacteroidales bacterium | reverse complement strand
CTCCTCGCGCGGGGTGGTAGCCACGCCTCTGCCGGGATAATGAGGGAGTGAGGGTGACATTTAAGTTCTGCCGTCTGCCGCAAGGGGATAATAATCACAATGTGTTGTGATTTTCTTTGGATTTTCCGTGATAATTATATAGTTTTACGGAAAATTCACAATACGTTGTGATTATTATGAAAACACTAGGAGAAATAATCAAGGCGAGAAGAAAGGAATTCGGCCTCACGCAGGGTAAACTTGCGGAACTTTCCAATGTTGGAATTAACACCCTCACGCAGATAGAGCGTGGGGATGGAAATCCAACAATCAAGGTTATTGAGAGAGTTCTTTCAACTCTCGGGCTTCAACTTACAGCTACTACCATAGAGTTATGAGACAGGGTATAGTGTATGTGGGCACGTATTATGCAGGAATTCTGACCGAGAATCCAGGCGGAGGGTATACGTTCACCTATGATGAGGCCTACTATAGCAATCCGTCGTTGCCTGCGGTCAGTTTGACCCTACCTAAAAAGCAGCGGGTCTATGAGTCTCCTGTCTTATTTCCGTTTTTCGCCAATATGCTCTCTGAAGGGGCCAATCGGGAGGTTCAGTCCAAATATCACAGGGTAGATGCCGAAGATGACTTTGGGATTCTGCTTGCTACGGCAGATTGTGACACCCCTGGGGCCGTTACTGTAAAACGCAAAGAAGATTAATGAATCAACTCTTACCTTAAATCTCTGGAGTAAGCCAGGGGCTTTCTGTGAGGGTCATGGCGCCGAGGATGCCGTAGCCGCCGGAGACGTTGGTGTAGGCGTAGTTGGGAGAGCTCAGGCCTAGCATCGCAAGGAAGTTGCTTTGCTGATTATTGAGCGCGCCGAAGTAGCCGTAGGTCTCTTCCGAGAGCTTGAATACCATTATCTGATAGCTGTGTGTGACGACTGTTTCGTCACTTTCGGCAGGGATTTCGTCACCCGGGTCTTCACCCGGCTCTTCGCCTTCAGAGGGCTCTTCGGGGCCTTCAAACTCGGTTGGGTCGAAATCTGGGATGAAAAAATCGTCAATAATCGAAGCGGAAACCGTCCCATAAGGGAAGTCGTCGGCGCTGAAGATGGCCATGCTCACATCTTCGGGACAGCCCAGTATCTCGACTTCTACCTGGCGAGCGGTCTGGGCAGACGCGTCAGGGGTAGCTCCAAGGGTGATAGGCGGCTCCGTGAAGGTCGTGTCCCAGGTATCTGCGCTGTCGGGGTGTTCGTAGATGGTTTTGTGGCGGATGGCAATGCCATAGTATTCGCCCTCCTCGAGGCCCTTCTGGAACGTGAGATTGAACTGACGGAAACGGATGAAATTGCCAGGAGTCTCGATGATCTTCTGCTCCACGGTAAACGCCGGCTTGTCGGGCATCACGGTAGAAGCGCTCACGGGCGCGGTCTCCTCGGTCTCCAAAGAGAATTCCAGGGTGGATCCCGCCGGGATCGGAGCCGTCGTGTAGGGCCTCGTGTAATCGCCGAGCGTGTCCAGGTGGACAGGAATGCCGTTGATGCTCAGGCTCATCGCCTTGACCGTGAAATCGGACGCCTCCGAGGGCTTGCCGTTGACTGGCACGGCCTTGTAGACCGAGAGGAAGGTGGTGTCGGACAGTCCGGCATAGCACTCTACGTACATTCTGGGCTTCCCGGCGCTACCCTTCAGCTCGAAGCGCTCCTCACAGGAGCACAGCGCGAGCGCAGCCAGGGCAATCGAAAATAACTTAGAACTTGAGCGCATAACTGATCGTGGGGATTATGGGGATGAGGCCGTAAGCGACGCCGACCATCTTGTCTCCGTCCTGCTCGATGAAGCCGAACATCGGATTGACGTGGTTGTAGGCGTTGTAGATGCTTATAGTAAGGGTTGATTCGTTGCCGCGGCGGGTCTTCCTGTGGAAGTTGAGGCCGAGGTCGAGCCTGTGGTAGTCGGGCAGCGCGAAGTTATTGGGCGAATCGTAGAGGGCATAGTCGAGCTCCTGGCCGCCCGCCCAGATTACACCGCTCTTGCCCGTGAAACGGTTGCCGGTGTGGTAGATCCACGCTCCGTAGAGCTCGAACTTCTTGTTGAAGCGGTACGACGCCGTGAGCGTGACCTTGTGGCGGTTGTCGTTGCGGTCGGGATACCAGGTGTAGTAGAAGGTGTCGAACTGGCGTTCACTCTTCGACAGGGTATAGTAGGCCGCCGTCTGGAGCTTTTCCGTCTTGTACTCGAGGCTGACTTCGAGTCCGTAGGCACGTCCGCGGCCTTCTTCGAACACCTCCTCCCACTGGTTGATCTGCGGGAGCATGGTGTTGGCGCCGGTGTACTCGTAGAGGTGGTCGAGGGTCTTGTAGAAGGCTTCTACGTCGAGCGTGATGTTCTGGGGGAACTTCAGCACCCCGCCGAGCACGAGCTGATTGGAATTCATAGGCTTGACCTTCGCCGTGGAGGGCATCCAGAGGTTGGTCGGAAGGTCGAGGTAAGTGGCTGCGACCTGGTGGGTGAACTGGTTCATCGTGGAGAACGAGCCCTTGAGGTCGAGGTAGTCCGTGGCCATGAACTTGACTGCCGCGCGCGGCTCGAGCCGGTTGTAGGCCCTTCCGTCTACGAGGAAAAGCGCGTCGCGAAGGCCGAGGTTGATCCTCCATCGCCGTCCGAGCGAGATCTCGTCTTCGAAGTAGGCTGCCAGCTCGCCGCCGAGGTAGTGCTTGGACTGCGAGTCTTTGGTGTTGATGTTTTCGGCGCCGTCGGAGGTCATCAGGATGCCCGAATCGCGCGACGGGTCGTAGGTATGGAAGATCCCGCTGCCGCCGAAACGGAAGTGGTGGCCGTCGAACTTCTTGCTGTAGAAGTTGACCCCGCCGCCGAGGTCGTAGATGCGCGAGAGGTTGTTCTCGTGGATGTCGATGTTGCTCTCGGAGACATTGCCCTCGTCGTCGGTAGTCTTGCTGTCGATCTCGGTGAGGAACTTCATCCGCGAGGAGTAGTTGGTGTAGTAGACCGATGCGTCCATCGCGAAAGTCTCGCTCCATGAGCGGTCCCAGCGCAGGGTGCCGAGCGTGTTGCCCCATTTCAGGCGGTAGGTGAGGTCGAGCTTGGTGCCGGGCTGGTTGAAGAGGAACATTGCGTTCATCAGGTCCTGGCCGTAGTAGCCCGAGAAACTCAGTTTGCTGTCGGGGGAGAACTTGTGGACGAGCTTGAGGTTGAAGTCGCCGAAGTCGTAGTGGAAGTTGCTCGCCATCTCCTGCTGGGTCTCACCCTTGATAAAGAGAGTCGCGACGCTCTTGAGAATGTCGGTCCACGTACGGCGTACGCCAAAATTGATGGAGGTCTTTCCCTTCCAGAGCGGGCCCTCGATCTGGAAATGTCCGTCGACAAGGCCCAGAGAGGCATTGCCGTGCCACTGCTCGAAGTTGCCCTCGCGCACGCCCACGTCTACAACCGACGACAGCCTTCCGCCGTAGCGGGCAGGGAAGCCGCCCTTGTAGAAGTCGGCGTTTTCGATCACGTCGGTATTGAACGAGGAGAACATGCCGATAAGGTGGCTGACCTGATACATCGGCACTCCGTCCAGAAGAAAGAGGTTGTCAGAGCCGTCGCCGCCGCGCACGTAGAGGCCGGACATGAGCTCGGAGCCGCTCGAGACGCCGGGCATCATCTGGAGGGTCTTGATGAGGTCGGGGGTGCCCAAGACGGCGAAGTTCTTGCCGATCTGGGAGCCGTCGATGCGCTGCAGGCTGGTCTGGGTGGTAATCTCCTTGATGGTCTTCTGGTCCTGGATGACGGCCGCTTCGAGCGTGTCGACGCTGGCCATGGACAGGCTGTCCAGCCTGGTGAGCTGCGCACTCGCCAGGAGGGGGATGAAGCTTAAGAATAGAGTCAGTCGAAGTTTTCTCAAATCACAGTCGCTTTGCCGAAATCCGGGACGGCCTGGGGGTCGATGGCCACGCAGCCTTGGGCATGGACGGTGACCTTCGCCGCCGGATGGGCTTCAGATGTTTGTTTTGCACAATTGGCCACGCAGTAGTCGTAGCAGAGGCCGACCACGTCGATCTCTACGTTGTCGTCGGGCTCCTCTGCGAGCAGGTCTACGCCATACTCCTCGCGTGCGGCGTCGCGCCCCTTGAGGATGACCTTGTCGGCTACCGCCTCAAGACCATCGTAGGCCGCTGCGCCCTGGGTTCCGGCCACGCAGTGCTCGGGCCACGGCCCTCCCTGCGGGGTGAACGAGCAGTGATCCTCGGGGTGCCAGTCCTTAGTCATGAAGACAGCGTCGTAGTCGTTGGCCTTCATCAGACCGAGGATATAGTCGTAGGCGGGGGCCCACTTGTCGAGTCCGACAGCCATTGATCCGTCGATGAAGTCGTTCTGCGGATCGATTATTGCGAGAATTTTCATGCTATGGGTTATTTATACCAGAGCCAAACACAACATCCGGGAGCCTGATTGTTTATAGGCTCTCGGTTGGTGTGTTCGAAGCGACAAAACTCGGTTTAGTTGAACTTCTTCCTGAGCCAGAAGTAGTAGAGGGCGAGGCCGATCCAGCTGGTGCCGAGAACGAGGACGCAAAGAAGGATCTTGATAAGGAGCGAAGTGTTCTTCTTCTTGAGGATGTCGAGTACGCACCAGATAGCGGCGATGATGCCAAGGATGTAGATAATTGTTCCGATCATAATACTTATTATGTTTAGTAAAAAATCCTGCGAATATACGAAAAAATCAGTATGCGACGACCACTCCGATCGTAAGCATCGAGTCTACGATCTCGGGAATCAGCGGCTGAGGAACGTATTTAACGAAGACTCCGACCTCCTGCCAGAGAATCTGGGCGCAGGGGCCGAAGTAGAAATTGGCGGCATCTCTCATCCCCTCGCGGGTGTTGATTTTGGTATTGGCATATTTAACCTTTTGCTTGGTGCACGCATCGAGCGTGACTCCTACGAATGCGCCCGCCGAGATGCTGAACTCGCCTGCGCGGAATCCGAAGCTCAGGGGCATCTCGAGGCCGAATGTATTGACCTGGCTGGTGAGTTTCTTGAAGGTGCCGCCTGCTGCGGGATAGAGGGCCTGCTGGGTCGCAATGACGTCGGATTTGATTACCTCTCCCGAGTCGAGATAGAGATAGTGCTCGGAGTCAGCCACGAAGCGGTCCCAGACGCAGTCGAGACTTATCGACAGGAATATCTCGGGGGTGAAGTTGACGTCGACTCCCATTGCCTGGAAGCGGAGCTCGCGGGTCTTTGAACGGCGGTTCTCGAGTATGTTGTTGGCATTCAGCGAGATGTTGTCGCCCCATGCGAATCCGCGCAGAAGGTCGAAATCGACAACTTTAGAGGCTTTCTGGGCCTTGCGCTCCTTGACCTTGTCGGAGAGTTGTTCGATTCGGTCGAGCTTGTCGCGGCCGGTTTCGTCGTCGGTTTGAGGAATTGCGAATGCAGAGGCGCAGACAAGCAGCAGCGCCGCGGGAACGAAATAGAGCTTATTCATAATCATTCAACGAGTTTTCGATAACAATGAAAGGGGCGAGCGCCATTATGTTGAGGCCGGGGCGGAGCTGGTTCTG
>CAMNNY010000048.1 GCA_946546175.1 uncultured Bacteroidales bacterium | reverse complement strand
CCTGGGGGTTGAGCACCTCCATCGACTTGACGACGGCGCGAGCCTGCTCGCTGCGCTTCGCCTTGTCGGGGATCTCGCGCAGGTGCTCCACCATCTTCAGGATGTTGCGTCCGTATTCGCTGAGCCTGAGCGGCTCACGCTGGGTATTGTATTCGAGTTGTATTTCGTCCATAAGTATGTTGCCAATCGTACAAATATAATGAATTTGACTAAATGCCCGACTTCCTGATCACCACGCGCTCGATGCGACGGGGAACGGAGGTAAGGATCTCGTAGGGGATGGTGCCGAGGATCTGCGCGAGTTCTTCAACTGTGGGGTCTTCTCCGAAGATGGTGACGGTGTCGCCAACTTTCACTCCAAGGCCGGTCACGTCGATCATGCACATGTCCATGCAGATGTTGCCCACGGTCTTCGCGCGCCCTCCGGCCACGCTGAAGCTCGCCGCCCCGCATCCCAGATGCCTGTCGAGGCCGTCTGCATATCCGACCGGAATGGTTGCGATCTGCATTCCTTCCGCGGGGATGTGCCCCTTGCGACCGTAGCCGACAGTGCCGTCTTGAGGACCGAGAGTCTTGACCTGAAGCACCTTGACCTTCAAAGACGCGACCGGGGTCAGCTTAACCCCTGGCAGAGCCGAAATGCCATATATGCCGATACCCAGGCGGACCATATCGAACTGATACTGCGGGAAACGTTCGATGCCGGCGCTGTTCAGAAGATGCCACATCGGCTTGTAGCCCAGCGAATCGGTGAGGGCCTGGGCCCCTTCAGTAAACATCTTCGCCTGGCCTTCGGTGAACTCATCCTGGGTGGGGTCCTCCGACACTGCAAGGTGAGAATAGACCGATTTAACCTTTACCTCTGGGCAATCTTTCAGATAGTCCAGAAGAGCTGGGAGTTCTGCGGGCATGAAACCGAGGCGGTGCATGCCGGTGTCGAGCTTGATATGCACCGGATATCCGGTGATGCGCCTGCTGCGCAGCTTCTCGACAAATGCCTTGAGCGTATCCAGGTTGGGGATTCCGGGCTCCAGGCGCGAGTCGATAATCTCCTCAAAGAAGTCAGTGCCGGCCGTCAGCACGAGGATGGGCAGAGAGATACCGGCCTTGCGCAGCTCCAGGCCCTCAACGGGCAGGGCCACGGCTAGGTAGTCGGCACCCGCCTGCTGCATCATCGAAGCGAACTCGACGGCGCCGTGCCCATAGGCGTTGGCCTTGACGAGCACGAGCAGCTTGGTCTGAGGCTTAAGCAGGCCGCGAAAATATGCATAGTTCGAAAGGCATCCCTGGAGATCGAGCTCCAGCCTGCTGAAATCATTCTCCCCTGTCATCGCTGTATGTTTCTTCTGAGGGTTTGTATTCGGTCATTATCTCCAGAACCGATGTCGTCTGGGCGAGCGGCTGCAGGATAAAATCGTCGACTTCGGCGGGCACGAGCAGGGTCTGCCCCGCTTCGAGCGTGTACTCGAGGAGTTCGACTTTGACGGAGGCCCTGCCGTAGAGGCAGTGGTAGACCGCATAGGAGTTGTGGTCGCCGCCCGTAATGTGGAGCGGGTCGCGAAGGTCGAACTTGCGGACGGTGAACTGCGGCAGGTCGGCAAGGAACCTGGCCCCCTGCTTGTCCGCTCCCGGCGCCTCTGCCGGCTTATAAGGACCGTAGTCGATGAAGTCGAGCGCGTCGATGAGCGTGAGTCCGTCGTCGAACTCGTCCTTGCTGAGAGGCTGTCCCCAAGGGTAGACGCAGAAATCGAGCGCCGACGACTCGGAGACCTCGACAATCTCGAGGCTGCCGACTGCCCCGTGGACCGTGCCGGGCTTGATTATGACGGAATCGCCCGCTTTGACCGGGACCATGTTGATCCTAGATTCGATACTGCCGTCCTGCAGGCCTGCGATAAGATCCGAGGCATCAGTAGCCTGCGACCATCCAAGGCACAGGCGGGCATCGGACGAGGCCTTGGTCACATACCATAGTTTCTCCCGCCCGAGGGCATCGTAGCGCTGCGAGGCTATCTCGTCGTCGGGATGGACCCTGAGTGGCATGCGGCCTTCGCACTTGATTGTTTTTACCTGCACGGGGAACTGCCTGCCATAGACCTGGAAGACGTGGTCGCCCACCACCCGGTCCATGTAGGTTTCCATGACATCGCTCAGTTCGTTGGCTGCGAGCCAGCCGTCCGAGACTATGCTGTCGCGGTAGCCGAGGTCAGCTATCTTGAATGTATCAGTACCCCAGGCATAGGCATCCTGAAGGTCGATAAGTCTGAGTGGATACAGTTTCTTTTCTTCTGCCATAATGATCAGTCGCGGCCTCTTGCGATGCCGATATAGTAAAGGAGGGTAGCGAGTGAGCCAAGAGCCGCTATCACATAGGTGTAAGCAGCCCATCTCAGGGCGTCTTTCGCCATGGGTGTCGTTTCAAAATCGGTGATGCCGCTGTGGTCGAGCCACTCCACGGCCCTCGCGCTGGCGTTGATCTCAACGGGGAGAGTAATCAGCGAGAAAAGCGTGGACATAGCGAACAGGGCGATGCCGATCCAGAGCACGGAAGGGGTGATCTCTATCAGCAGGACGCCGAGCAGGAGGACCCACGAGACGGCCATGTTGCTGAAGTTCACCACCGGGACGAGCGCGCTGCGCATCTTGAGCGGTGCGTAGCCGGCGGCATGCTGGATGGCATGGCCGGTCTCATGCGCGGCGACCGCCTCCGCCGCCACCGAGCGCGAACTGAAGACCGCCTCGCTGAGGTTGATAGTCTTGGTGGCGGGGTTGTAGTGGTCGGTGAGAGTCCCGCCAATACATGTCACGCTCACGTCGTAGATGCCATTGTCCCTGAGCATCTTAATCGCAGTTTCCTCACCGGTCAGGCGCCCCGGAACCTCCGAATATTTCTTAAACTTGGCGTTCAGTACCGCCTGGATGATTGCGCTGGCAATCATCACCGTTATCATTATTACCCAAATAGACATAGTCGATCGTGTATATTCTTACAAAAATACTCATTATTTATTATATTTGGAGATATGAAAGGTGTCAATATTTTTCTCGCCGACGGGTTCGAAGATATCGAAGCCCTCGGCACCTGCGACGTACTGCGTCGCGGCGGTCTCAAGGTTAATCTGGTGGGCATAGCAGACGATCCTTTTGTGGTCTCGTCGCACGGGGTCACGGTCGGCCCGGACTGCTCGCTCGCCGAACTGCTGGAGGAAGGTCCGGACAGCGCGGACGCCCGCGATTTCATGATTTTCCCGGGAGGGATGCCCGGCTCGAAGAGCCTTGCTGCCTGCAAGCCGCTCATCCGCGCGATGAAGGAGCATTACGGGCGCGGAGGCAGTCTCGCCGCTATCTGCGCAGCTCCCGGACTCGTGCTCAGTCAGCTTGACGGGCTCGAAGGGCTGGAGTTCACCTGCTTCGACGGTTTCGAGCAGGCGCTTCTGGACAAGGGCGCACGGTTCGTTAATACTCCCGCCGTCTGCTCACGGCCAGCCGGTTCCCACTCCGGCCACATCATCACCGGTCGCAGCGCGGGCCACGCCGTTGCATTCGGCCTCGAAATCCTCCGCACTATAAAAGGCGACGAAACCGCCGAAAAAGTTCGCTTCTCGATGTTGCTCGGCACGGAATAATTTATTATCTTTGTAATTAGAAATATTCAAAACTACTGATATGAAGAAGAAATTCAGATGCCTCGTATGCGGATACGTGTACGAAGGAGAAAATCCCCCCGCAGAGTGCCCCATCTGCCACGCCAAATCAGAAAAGTTCGTAGAGGTTGT
This sequence comes from uncultured Bacteroidales bacterium, assembly GCA_946546175.1. Taxonomy (GTDB): domain Bacteria; phylum Bacteroidota; class Bacteroidia; order Bacteroidales; family UBA932; genus Cryptobacteroides. The sequence goes on along the minus strand of CAMNNY010000048.1, from coordinate 1,300 downwards.
CGAAGAAAGCGAGAAATTCGCCTGCGAGCACAAGCTCGGTGACGGCCAGGTAGAAGATGCCGAAATCGTCGAAGCTCTCCACAATGACTTCCGGGGCGAATGTTCCGAAGTCGGAATGTACCTCGCGATGAGCCGCCAGGCGGACCGCGAGGGCTACCCTGAGATTGCCGAAGCCTTCAAGCGCTATGCTTTCGAGGAGGCTGAGCATGCAGCCAAGTTTGCCGAGCTCCTCGGCGAGATTGTCTGGGATACCAAGACCAATCTCAAGAAGAGGGCAGAAGCTGAGGCCGGTGCCTGCGCAGGTAAACTCGCCTACGCACTCAAGGCCAAGAAACTCGGCTACGACGCCATCCACGACACCGTCCACGAGATGGCCAAAGACGAAGCCCGCCACGGCGCCGGCTTCCGCGGACTCCTTAAGAGGTATTTCGGAGAGGAGAAATAAAACGGTCAGTCCTCATCGGACGGATCGAAAGCATCCCAAAGGGCGTCGATGGTTCGGCGCTCTTTTTTCGTGGGTCGGCCGGAGCCGCGGTCGCGCTTGACGAAGAACGTCTCGACCGGAGCGCGGAGCTTTTCGAGCTCCGCCTCCGGCGTGAGGTTCTCGGCGTACTGCGCGACTACGGGAGCGCCGACCCTCTTCTCGAGAAGTGCCACGACCCTATACGTAAAGATAACCGAGCCCTTTCTTACCTCGATGGTCTCCCCCACCTTCAGCGGGCGCGAAGGCTTGCAGTTCGCTCCTGCGATTTTGACTTTTCCGCCATTACATGCTTCGGTCGCCTCAGTGCGTGTCTTGAACACCCTGATCGCCCATAGATATTTGTCGATCCTTACTGTCTCTGCCATACTGCAAATATAACTAATTTCACAAGTATCCCGTCCCTTTCTGACACCTCAGACATCTCAGGCATCTCTGCCCCCTTGTCATCGCCGGCCCAACCTCCCTGCCAGATCTTCTTTTTCCCGCCCGCCCAGATCGGGCAACAATATTTTCCCTCATCGCCGGCCCCGACCGGCGATCTTTGATAAATATGTACTACCTCTGCCCCCTCACCGCTTCGCCCCGCGAAGCCCTCGCGTGTGGCACGCCCTCCGCAACTCACTCCCGGCCCCGCGCGAGTGGCGCGAGGGCCTTGCGCCCGGGCAATGAATTCCGGTCGGCGGGAGCGGAGGTTTTTGGCAGTTACCACGGTAGGTCGCTCGTTCCCGCTGGGCCAGTCGATCTTGGCGAGCCTGTCGCACTCGCCATGCCGGCGCGGTAACTGCCGAAAAGCGACGAAACCACCGAGCCCCGCGG
>CAMNNY010000047.1 GCA_946546175.1 uncultured Bacteroidales bacterium | reverse complement strand
AAGCCCGGCCGCTCAAGACTTCGCGGCCTCAGGGGCCTGGGACGCCGCGCCGAGGCGCGGCTGAGTGGCCGGTAAGATTCCCGAGCGGAGTCAATAGCAGATCGGGCAGGACGAAAAAGAGAGGGGCAGAGATACCCGAGCGGAGCCGGATGGCTCGAGGGGGTTCCGGATATGGGGGAATGTCACTATATTTGTGTGAGTATGAGAAATCAAGTTATCGGAGCGGCGCTGTTGTGCCTGGCAATAGTGGCGGGATGCGGCGGAAGCGCGAAGAACTCGCGAAGCAAGATTGTGCAGTCGACGGTCAACCCGCCGACCGTTCCCGAGTTGTTGCCTCCGCCACCGCCGGATACCCTCACAATCAGGTTTATCGGTGATGTGATGCTGCATGTCGGCCAGATTGAGGCGGCGCGGGCGGCCGGGGCGCAATCGGGGGCCTCTTTCGACTTCCGGCCGTTTCTCGATTCGATCGCGCCCGACCTGCGCGCCGCCGATCTTGCAATAGCCGGAATGGAGTTTACTTTGGGCGGAGAACCCTACACCGGGTATCCTCAGTTCAGTGCTCCCGACAGTTATGCGGAATATGTAGCAGACTGTGGAGTTGATGTGTTCCTTGCCGCGAATAATCATATCCTGGACAGGGGAGCGAAGGGCCTTCGCCGGACAATCTCCTACTACGATAAGATGGAGTCTGAAGGACGTATCTCCTATACGGGGATAGGCGCACCTCAGGACACCGTCCATAATCCACTGATTGTCAGAGTTAAAAACCAGCTCATCGGAATCGTTAATTACACCTACGGGACCAACTGCTATCCGGAGCTTGACCATTGCGTGCTGATTCAGCAGGGGGGTGAAGTCCTGCCTCTGGTCGCCAAGGCCCGTGAGCGCGGTGCAGACTTCATCATCGTCTGCCCCCACTGGGGAGACGAATATCAGCTCAAGCATAACGCCCTTCAGGAAAAATGGGCCGGGCTTCTCGCAGACGAGGGAGCCGATCTTATCATCGGAGCCCATCCCCATGTTGTCCAGGATACTGCAGTCATAAAAACTGTCGACGGCCGCTTGGTCCCAGTCTATTACTCTATCGGCAACGCCGTTTCCAACATGAGCGCCCCCAACACCCAGGATGAACTCATGGTTACTGCCCGCATTTCGGAAGGCAAACTCGTCTCCGTATCCCACGACCGTCTTCGCAGTACCCGTCCCGGTCAGCTCACAAATTCCTACGCTACCATCAAAGTCAAATAAAAACCGCACCCCGGAAGGGATGCGGTTTGTGTTGAAAGGGACAAAGCCCCGTAAAAACTAGCTGAGGTCTGCGCGTGCGACAGCGTCTTTGTAGTACTTCTGGTTTACGAAGACTTCCTCCTTGTAAGGATTGATGTGGCGCTTCTTGGACTGAGCGATGATGTAGCAGAGAGCCACGCAGTTGGTAACGAGAGCGAGGGCGCTGATAACAATCATCATGGTCGGGTTGGCGGGCACGAGAGAAGGATCTACAGTTGTGCCGACAACTGCGGCCTCACCGCCGGCAACTGCATAGAGCTGCTCGATAGTCTGGACTCCCTGAGGATAGAGAACGGGGAGAGTAGCCCAAGAGAACCACTGCTGACCGTTCTTGAAGGTCTCCTGGAAGAGAGGGAATACCTGAGCGAACATACACCAGATGGCGAGGGTGTTTGCACGGTTCTGGATCCAACCGCCGCGGTTCCACAGAAGAGCTGCGATGGTAGGAGCAAGAAGAAGTGCGATACCGCAATACCAGCTGTGGGTAGGGAGGCAGTTGTAGGTGTAAGCGAAGTTCCAGATGTCATAAACGAGGATGTAGACCCATGTCATGTCGGCCCAGATCATATCCTTCTTATCCTTGGAAGGATAGACGTGCCACCAAGCAGTCATACAGAAGATGTTCAGAAGGCCTGCGACACCGTTCATAACGTTGTGCCATCCGCCATACTGCCATACACCCTCAGAGGTGAGCCACCATTTGTTCCATCCCATGACTGCGGACTCGAAGTCGGATACGCAGGCGATGAGGATGTTGATAGCAACGATGATGAACGGGAAGGGTTTGAACCAGTGCTTTGCACCGATGCCCCATTTGTATTTGATCATCATGAAGCCGATACATCCGGCGGTAGCTGCGTAGAGCTTGGCATAATGGAACCAACCCTGCATGTATACATGGGTCTGGTTCTCAAGAGCCCACTGAGCACCAGTCTTGACGCCGATAAAGATGGCGACGAAGTAGGCGGTCAGAGCCAGAGGAATGGCGAGGAACATTGTGATGCCGCCGAACTTGGTACGGCGTGCGAATTCATTGAGGAGAATGAGTCCGAGAAGGACTACAATGAGCATACCCCACTGAGCGAGGGCGTGTTCTCCATAGACTTGAAAAAACATAAGTTGTTAATGATTTAGTGTTTAGTGGTACAAATGTAGTTATTTTCTGTAGAATAGTGTTTTCGGAAGCGAACTGACCAGTACGATTCCGAGCACGATGGCCGCCGTGACTTCCAAAGAAAGCATCCCGCTGCGGAGCGCCAGACCGAGGCGGCTTTGGACCAAAAACAGTGTCGTCCAGAAGATTCCGCCGCCCGGAATCATCGGAAATATCCCCGGAATCAGGTAAACTGTCGAGGGGGTCTTGAACCAGGATGCAAACGTACGGGCATGCGAAGCCACGATCACCGTGGCGACAAAGGTGGATATTGCGGGCCCGAGCACGGTATAGCGGACGAGCGCGAGGTAGGCCGCCCAACCGATGGCAGCGACGATGGCCGTCTGCAAATAATTGCGGCGTGGAACGCCGAACAGCACGGCGAACCCGACCGTGCCCGCGAAAGCGGCGATCGTCTGCATCCAGAGCGAACCGCAGAATGTGTCGGGCTCGGTCCCGTTGACCTCGATGATCGAACCTTCGAACATGTAGAATGCCATGAAAGTGAGCACGACGCCGGCGGCGATGCAGAAGAACACCATGATAGCGTCGAGCAGACGGGTGGCGCCCGCGATGTAGTCTTCGTCGGCGATGTCGCGGATGCCGTTGGTGAATGCGACTCCCGGGATGAGCGGGATGAGCGAGCCTACGATCATGTTGCCGAGGCTCACGCCGAAGCCAATGCGGTGGAAGACGATGCAGAGGATGGTTGCGAGCGCGCTGCCGACGATGTTGCCGATGGGCTTGGACATCCAGCGGGAGCTGACTCCCACGACGAACAGCCAGAGAAGCATGCCGACGGTGAAGGCAGCAGCGGCATCGAGCAGTCCGCCTCCGAAGATCACGCAGAAGCCGGCGCTGCCCACGGCCGATCCGAGGACCTGCTCCCACGCGGGTTTGGCCTTGGAGGCGCGGATTGCAAGCAGCCGCTCGCGGGCTTCGTCGACCGTGTACCGGCCGGCTTCGATGTCGCGCGAGATTTGGTTGACTGCGGCGACACGTTCGAGCTGGGCGCCCTTGAAGGGGATGAATTCTACCTTGGCGTGGCCTGTACGGCCTGTGGTGAAGATACCGTTGCTCAGGACGAAGTTCTGGGCCTCGACGCCATAGTGTCGGGCTATTCGCTCCATAGTCTCTTCGACTCTGGCGATTTCGGCTCCGTTCTCCAGAAGGATATGACCGGCGAGAGAGGCGGTTTCCAGTACTTTTTCTTCCATAAGTGGCGTAAAAATACAAAAAATTCTTACATTAGATGTCGGTTAATTATTGTTGATATGGTTAAACCTATCCCTTACAAGATCTACCTCGAGGAGGCTGAGATCCCAACAAAATGGTACAACGTGCGTGCGGACATGAAGAACAAGCCCGCCCCGCTGCTCAATCCCGGTACCGGCCAACCGCTTAAGGCTGAAGAACTTGAACCAATTTTCTGCAAGGAGTTAGTCCGGCAGGAACTCGATAACGATACCCGATGGTTCGAGATACCCGAAGAAGTGCTCAACTTCTACAAGATGTATCGTCCCTCGCCGCTCGTGCGTGCCTACTTCCTCGAAGAAGCTCTCGGAACTCCCGCCAAGATCTACTATAAGTTCGAAGGAAACAACACCTCCGGCAGCCATAAGCTCAACTCCGCTATTGCTCAGGCCTATTATGCCAAGAAGCAGGGCCTCAAGGGCGTGACCACGGAGACAGGAGCCGGTCAGTGGGGCACAGCCCTCAGTATGGCATGCTCGTTCTTCGGGCTCGACTGCAAGGTCTACATGGTCAAGGTCTCCTACGAGCAGAAGCCTTTCCGCCGCGAGGTGATGCGCACCTACGGCGCCCAGGTGACTCCTTCGCCGAGCAACACTACCGCGATCGGCCGCAAGATCCTCGAAGAATTCCCCGGAACTACCGGAAGCCTCGGATGCGCCATTTCGGAGGCGGTCGAGACTGCCGTCAAGAGCGAAGGCTACCGCTACGAGCTCGGCTCGGTGCTCAACCAGGTGCTTCTGCATCAGACAGTTATCGGCCTTGAGACCCAGACCGCCCTTAAGAAATACGGCATCAAGCCCGACATCATCATCGGCTGCGCCGGTGGCGGCTCCAATCTCGGCGGACTCGCAACCCCGTTTATCGGTGAGATGCTCCGCGGCGAAGCCGACTACAAGATCATAGCAGTCGAGCCCGCGTCCTGCCCGTCGTTCACCCGCGGAAAGTTCGCCTACGACTTCTGCGACACCGGCCATATCTGCCCGCTCTCAAAGATGTACACGCTCGGCAGCGAATTCATCCCTTCGGCCAACCACGCCGGCGGCCTCCGCTACCACGGAATGAGCTCGACCCTCTCACAACTCTATGCTGACGGCCTCTTCGAGGCCAGATCGGTCGAGCAGACTGCCGTGTTCGAAGCTGCTACCCTTTTCGCCCGCGTCGAGGGTACTCTGCCGGCTCCCGAAAGCAGCCACGCCATCCGCGTAGCTATCGACGAAGCCCTGAAGTGTAAAGAAACCGGCGAGGAGAAGACCATCGTCTTCGGACTCACCGGTACAGGATATTTCGACCTTAAGGCTTACGAGCAGTACAACAACGGCACGATGACCGACTACATCCCCACAGACGAGGAGATCGCCGCTAATCTTGCAAAACTTCCAAAGGTATAGCGATTTTCTCCCAAGTGAAGGTGTGGGTTTCGAGTTTGCGTAAACCTTCCACGTCAAATTCGTTCCACTCGCCGTAGTACTTGAATTCACTCACAACACATCCGTCCGCGTCGTATTCATAGTCGTAGACGGATGTGTTTTTATCGTGAAGATTTTCACCAAACTTCCATCGGCTATACTCTGCGATATTGGCGGGTGCGTTGCCGAGAAGGCGTGCTTCGAACAGCCAGCGTTCCAGACTGAGTGATTCCGCCCAGATAGTATGGATTCCTACTCTGTTGTTCTTGGGTAGGTAAGACACCTCGTTCATCTCCCAGAAGTCGGAGTCAAGATTGTACCTGCTCCAGTAGTCGATGTTGCCGGATGAGGATTTCTGTGTCATACACTGTACGCCGTCGAGAAAGGCTTTCGATATGAACCACGATTTGTCGTACTCAATCCTCCATGTATGGCCCGACCTTTCGATTCTGGTCGCGAAACCGACGTTGTTCAGCGAGATAGTGTATTCAACTGCATCTTTGTATGAGATGGTGAGCGTCTTCCCGCTGTAAGTGAACTGCCTGTCGCCGACGGATGCTACCCGGCCGTTGGCGTCGTAAGTAAACTTGTAGTTGTCAAAACTCGTCAGCCTGTACTCTCTTCCGCTGCCGGAAGGGGTGATGTTGATTGGGTCAGGCTGGCAGGAAGCCAGTATTGCAGCAAGCGCCGCAAGGGTGAAACAGCGTACTTTTCTCATTTCTATATAAACTGTTCAAAAAACTCTCTTCTTTCTTTCTGCCAGACAGGCTCTCTCCACATGCTGTGCTGGCAGAGGGGCACGCAGATGTATTTCTTCTCGGATTTGCACTGGTTGTAGCCCGCGAAGTTGGTATGGGGCGGACAGACCGGATCCTGCATGCCGAATGCCATGTATACGGGGCATTCAACCTTGTCGGTGAAATTCTTGATATCGAAGTAGGTGAGCACGTCGAGCAGTTGCTCCTTGCCAAGTCCCTGCTTGCCGCCCAGCCAGTAGATGACTCCCACCGGCCAGTTGACTATCTTGGCGTAGTCGGGGTAGTCGCCGAGGAACGGCACGCTCGGAGCAATCGCCCTCACTCTGTGGTCAAGTGCGGCGCTGATCCATGTGAAGGCTCCTCCCTGGCTATCGCCCCACGCGAATATCTTCGATGTATCAGCCTTTTCTAGAGAGCAGACGAAGTCTACGGCTCTGACGACGTCGCAGAATGCACCCCTGTAATAATAATTGTAAGGGGAGTCCATGCCTTCGTAGCACCATCCGTCGTAGTCGGGGCCCCTGAAGATGCCCTGGCCGCGAACACTGACCAGAAAATCAATGCGATCCGGGTCGGCGGAAGGGTCGCGGTAGTAAGGCCATGCGCCGTAGCCCATATACTCCAGACTTACAGGATATTTGCCGGGTTTGACAGGTATGGTAAGGATGCCGCCCATGGTTGCTCCGTCAAATGATTTAATTTCGATTTTGAAACATTGGCGGATGCTGTCGGAATGCTCGGGGACGGGGGTGAACCTCGCGTCCATCGGGACATCCGCAAGCTCTTTGAGGGTTTTGTTCCAGAATTCTTCGAAGTCCGGACGCTTGTCTTGGGGAGAGTCTATTTCTTCCGGGCGGATGCCGATATTGAACTTGTCTTTGCCGATGTTGATCTGGTAGAATCCTGGCCCAAGGAGTCCCAGCCCGACGCGCCCCTCGCTGCCTTTGAATTTCTTCCTGATTACCAGGGCGGTATCTCTCTTGGACTTATTAAGGGAAGTGTCGCGGATCGCGACGATGCTGATCGTCGAATCCGGTTGCGGATTTCTTATCTTGAACTTAAGTGTCGTGTGGCTGCGGCTGGTAAACAGATATCCGTCGGGCGCTTCGATATAGTAGTCCATGGTATCGAGCGCGGCTGCGTTGAGGCCCACTGTCTCCGAGCATCTGCTGGTGCTGTTTGTGTTTTGATTTTGATACATTGTGCAGCAAGTGAGGGCTGCTGCGAATGTAAGTATTACAGCTGTTTTGAATGTCGTCTTATTCATTGGTTAGTATATCCTGGCTTCTACCATTTTTCTGCAAGATCGAGTATCAGCCTCTCTGTCTTTTCCCATCCGAGGCATGGATCTGTTATAGATTTGCCGTATATGCTGCCGTCTGCACTCTGGCAGCCGTCTTCCAGATATGATTCAATCATGAATCCCTTGAGCAGTTTACGGATGTCGGTGTTTTGGTGGGCACTGTTGATAACCTCCAGCGCTATACGGGGTTGTTTAAGTGCGTCTTTACCTGAGTTGCAGTGGTTGGTGTCTACAATTACCGCCGGGTTGTCAAGTCCTGATTTAGCGTACAGTTCCGTGAGTCTCGTCAGAGTCTCTGTGCCGTAGTTTGGCAGCATTTTTCCTTCCTGGTCTTTGTAGCCGCGCAATACTGCGTGTGCCAGAGGGTTGCCTTTGCTTTCTACCTCCCAGTTGCGGTAGATGAAGGTGTGGGGAAGGTGCGCGGCTCCTATCGAGTTCAGCAGCACAGTGAGGTTGCCGCTCGTGGGGTTCTTCATCCCCACGGGGATGTCGAGCCCGCTCGCGGTCAGCCTGTGCTGCTGATTCTCGACTGAGCGCGCCCCGACGGTTACATAAGAAAGCAGGTCTGAGAGGAACCGGTGTTCTTCGGGGTAGAGCATCTCGTCAGCGCAGGAAAACCCCGTCTCGTTGAGGACTCTCATATGCAGGCGGCGTATTGCCACTATGCCTTCAAGTATGTCTTGTTCTCCATTTGGGTCCGGCTGATGGAGCATTCCCTTGTAGCCTGCGCCCGTCGTGCGTGGCTTATTGGTAAAGATCCGGGGAACAATCACGATTCTTTCATTGACTTGTTCTCTGAGACCCGCCAGTCTTCCTATGTATTCGAGTACGGAGTCTTCGCGGTCGGCGGAACATGGCCCCACAACCAGAAGCATTTTGTCGCTCTTGCCCGTGATGATGTCGCGTATCTGGCTGTCGTTGGCGGCTTTTGCCTGTGCGCCTTCCCTGGAGACAGGGTACTTCTCTTTCAGCTCTTTCGGAATCGGCAGCCTGTGCTTGAAGATCATGTTTTTCATAAGCCTAAGTCTTTAGTCTTCAAGTAGTTCTTCTCCCTGAATCTGTTTGGATATCTCGATCAGAGTCTTTTCCAGGCGGATGTATTGCTCTCTGATCTGCGGATCGGCGATTCTCAGTGAGTTGGCGGCGATGATTTCTTTTTCGCGAACTTTGTCCTCCAGCGGAAGCCCGTGGGTTCGCTTGAGCCTGGCAATTTCCCGTACCAGCTCCATCCTCTTTTCGAACAGTCCGGCAATCTTGGCGTCCACCTTATCAATCTCCCGGCGGATATCCGTCAGGCTTGACTCCGCCAGGCCATCCTGCCCGGCGTTTCGCCTTGCAACTATCGTTCGATTTTGCCCTTTTGTCGCCATATTCACACAAAAATAGCAACAATCTTCCTTTCCTGCAAAACCTCCAGTTACTCTATCGATCCTGTTCTCAATCCTTCCTGTTCTCTGCTCTTCCCGTTACCCTGTTCCCCGTACCTCTGCTTTCCATTCTCTACTTCCCATAATGATCCCTTACCTTGCCTTAACTCCTTATCTTATTGCCCCTCGCTCAAATGTGAGTGTAATTTCTAACTATTTGATTAGTAGCACTTTGCTGATATGATCAGCCGAAATCTGGTTGATCATATCAGCTTCTTTCTGCTGCTCAAGTAGTTACAAATAACGCAAAAACCTATCCAGAAAAACGACCTAAAGTCTAACGGAGACCAATCGGAAGCCACCGGAAAAATAGCCGGAACTTGTCACCTTGAGTCGCCGAAGCCGCCGCCGAACGAGGTCCCCCTCCGGAACTACCTTGCGCCGCCGCCCCTCGGCGGGCTCAGACTCTGCCATACTATCCGCACAGCGATAGAGCCAACGGGGTGTTTTTTGCAACTTCCCGATAAACAGACAGATGCTGATATAATCTCTTCATTTTGGCGTGATCATATCAGCATCTTATTAATTGTCAACAACTTACAAATAACGGCTCAGATACTAGCTAGAAAAACGACCTAAAGTCTAACGGAGACCAATCGGAAGCCACCGGAAAAATAGCCGGACCTACCTTGCGCCGCCGCCCCTCGGCGGGCTCAGACTCTGCCATACTATCCGCACGGAGATAGAGCCAACGGGGTGTTTTTTGCAACTTCCAGATAAACAGACAGATGCTGATATGATCTCTTTATTTTGGCGTGATCATATCAGCATCTTATTAATTGTCAACAACTTACAAATAACGGCTCAGATACTAGCCCCCCCGATTGCATTCAAATGATTTAATTCTTATCTTGCCAGAACTAAAATACATTTGCTATGAAACACTTCAAAAGACTGTTTTTCCCAGACATTCTCAACCATTGCTATCAGAATACTTTCGGTGGGCAATTGCTGTTCTATAATTACTCTGATTACATAGTATATTTTACCATATTGTGTACTTGCGCGACAGACGAAGATGTTCGGCTGGTTGCAGTGTGTCAGATGCCTGACCATGTGCATAACGGGGTGATAACCAGCGCCGTTGAATCACTTACCAGGTTCTTTCGGCGTGTCAATATAATGTTTGCGAATACCGATGCCCGTCTCACCAATAGAGTAGGTCATCTGTTCAACAGCCCCTTCGGGAGCGCACCTAAAACAACCTCAAAGAAGGAACGGACCAACGTTATATATATAGGAAACAATCCAGTCGAGAGAAAGCTCACCAAGAGGGCGATAGATTACCGATGGAACTACCTTGCCTACTACAATAACGATCATCCTTTCTCGGAGAAGCTCGTCATCCGCCGGGCGTCCCCGCAGATGAGGAAAGCCGTCGCGGCGATTAAAACACTCCACAATCAGAACCGTCCCGTCACTTACGAACTCCTCCAAAAACTCTTCAGATCCCTGGACCGGCGCGAAGGACTCCAACTCATCGATTACATCATAACAACATACAATGTCATTGATTATCAGTACTCTATTGATCTTTTCGGATCATTCGACAAAATGCTTCAGGCAATGGATTCCACTACAGGCAGTGAGTATGATATCAAAGAGGAGTTCACCGGCAAATCTGACTTGTGCTATGAAGAGATAACACGGTGGCTGTTCAGCAGGCTTCCGATAAAGGACATCCACGAAATCTTTGCCAAATCGCCCGAGGACAGGTTTGACCTCGCGGTGGAAATCAGCAGCGAACTCGGGATCAACCTAAGGCAGCTCGCCAAGTTCTTCCGGCTGTCGTACAAAACAATCTAAAAACCTTTATATTTGTAAAAACTATATAGACAATGACAGCTGTTATCGTAATCGTTGCAGTCGTGGTGCTGGTAGCACTATGGCTTGTCTCGGCCCAGCGTAAACTAGTCTCCGCAGACGAATTCTGCATGAACTCCATGAGCCAGATCGGTGTCCAGCAAAACAGCCGCTGGGATGCCCTCACAGCCCTCGCTGAACTGACGAAAGGTTATAGCGAGCACGAGTATAAGACCCTTATGGATGTAATCGGCCAGAGGACGGCCCTCGGCCGCAATTCTTCAGCAGCCGAAGTGGCCGCCGACGAAGGACGCATTGCCGAAGTCATGAAACAGATCAATGTGGTAGCGGAGCAGTACCCCGACCTGAAGGCCAATCAGACCTATGTCAAGACGATGGACGAAGTCGGACGTTACGAGAACCAGGTACGCCTCAGCCGTATGACCTACAACGATACTGTCACCAAGTTCAACCGCCTGGTGAGGATGTTCCCCGACTCAATCGCAGCCGCGATATTCGGATTCAAGGCTAAGGATTATCTCGCTGAGCCTGCGGGCAAGACCGAGATGCCCTCGATGAAGTAATGAAACGTATTCTGCTTATAGCAAGCTTGCTGCTTGGCTTTACCTTAAGCGCTGCAGCGGGCGAGATTCATGCCATCGACATTGCAGTCTCCCTCAGCCCCGACGGGAGCGCCCATTTCACTGAAATCTGGGACATAACTGCCGACCGCGGCACAGAGTGGTATCTCGTCAAATCCAACCTTCGCAACATGTCAGTGACCGATTTCTCCGTCAGCGAGAACGGGGTCATGTTCACCAATGAGGGCAGATGGGACGTGCAGCGCAGCCTCTCCCAGAAGGCGGGGCGCTGCGGCATCGTCCGCGGCAAGGACGGGGTCGAACTCTGCTGGGGCCTCGGCTCGATGGGCGCGCACATCTTCACCGTCCGCTACACCATCACCGGCGCCGTCCAGAGCCTTCAGGACTACGATATTTTCCACTTCCAACTCGTCTCGCCCGGCCTGACGGGCAGGCCGGAAAAGGTCACCGCGAAGATCAGTGCGGACGGGGTCCCGCTTTCCGACTCTAACACCCGCCTCTGGGGATTCGGTTTTGTCGGCGAGTCTTCTCTGGAAGA
>CAMNNY010000046.1 GCA_946546175.1 uncultured Bacteroidales bacterium | reverse complement strand
GAAGGTCATGCAGACCTCATCTCGGTGCAGTGCTACATACCGGCCAACTACGAAAACTACGTTACCCGTTCGCTGCGTTATGTGGACGGGACCAAATTCAATCCCGTGATGATACTCAAAAACGGGAGCAAGATCCTCTCTGAGGAAGATATCCGCTCAGAGATAGAGATCAACCGCAGCAATATGACCTGCGGCGAATCACAATTCTGGTTCGACGGAATCAGGGAGCGCGAGTCGCTCTTCCGCGAACTCTATAAAGACGAAGTAATCAATCCGCTATGAAAAAGTTTATAAGTCTCTTACTATCGCTTTCCCTGCTCATCTGGGGATGCAAGCCCACCCCGACCCCGGAGCCTCAGCCGCAGCCTCAGCCTCAGCCGCAGCCTGAAAAGGTCCTCGTAGCGCCGTCCAATCTCCATGTCGAGGTGTTAAGCGGTATCGAGGCCAACCTTACCTGGGACAACGCTTCCAACGACTACGACGGCGTAGCTCTCGAGAAGGCGGCCCCCAAAGGTAAATTCAAGCCTGTCGCCAACATACCGGCCGGGACTTTCAGTTATCACGATACCGACTTTACGGAAAACGGCGAATACATCTACCGGCTTTGCTCATTCAAGGGTAACACTTTCTCCGACTACGTGAGGGTGAGTTTCACCATAGACGGGGTTCCGGATCCGCTGCCCCAGGTCTCCGTCGACAAGATCGAGACGGCGTCCAATATGATAGTCGTCCGCTATACGATCACGGCAGACCTCGACAAAAATGTGGAAAACGGCATCGTCTGGAGTTATACATCTACGGAGCCTACCCTGGATTCAGACGAGTCTTTCAAGTATTGGTATAAGCTTCCGGTTGGGAAGCAGGGGCTCGGTATCATCATGAATCCGACCGGCCCGGTAACCCTCAGGGCTTATGCAAAAGTCGTTACAGACAATCTCGTCGGCTATTCGGAGCCTGTGACCGCACAGCCCGAAGCCGAGCCTCAGCCTTATAATGTAACTTACGAGGACGTCACACCCTCCACCCTCCCTTCGGAGATCAAGGTCTACAAGGCCCACACCGAAGTTACCGGCCGTCCTCTCAATGTATGGTATGCCATCGGCGACCTTTCGACCGGCAATGTCGAACTGAGGGTGCTCTGCCCCGATTCCGGCAAGAAGACCACGAGCAGCCTTGCTCTGTCCAAGGCCGGTATGCCTTATGTGTTTACCAACGGCGGTTATTTCGGAGGCAATGCATCCGTAAGTTATATTCTCGACCGCGGTACCTTGAAGGGCGAGAACGAGTCGTTCCTCTCCCGCAAAAAAGAGTATTATGTGTCGAGAGGCGTGTTCGGAGTTACCTCAACGGCCGAGGCTTCGGTCTGCTGGCGCTTCGGGCGCAATGTCGCCGGAGGCCCTTACTTCTACGATACTCCAATCCCGCAGATTGACGGTGCAGCCGCGCTTTCGCCGACAGCTACATTCCCTTCACCTGCGATTGATCCCAAATACTACAGCGCTATCGGAGGCGGCCCCGTACTGGTCAAAGACGGCAGGACAGTGGTTAATTTCCTGATGCAGGACGATGTCTACCTGTCCAATTTCGAGCTGTTTCCCGCGGATATCTTCAACAAGTCTACCCGCCAGCCCCGTACCGCTATCGGCCGCACGGCCGACGGCAAGGTGGTGCTGATGGTGGTGGACGGACGCAAGTCAGGGGTTAGCGAGGGTGTCGTGCTTACCGATCTTGCCCGCCTCATGAAGGGCGTCGGCTGCGTCGATGTGCTCAATCTCGACGGAGGCGGCTCTTCGGTAATGTGTGCCGGGACTGACATGAAGGTGCTCAACAACCCTTCCGACGGCACTGAGCGTGCAGTGGTCTCGATTGTGGGGTTCGCAAAGAAATAGGGTGAGAACTGCCGTTGTAATACTTAACTGGAACACTCGGGACTACCTTCAGAGGTTTGTCCCGGGGATTCTTGCTTCGTTGGGACCCCAGGACAGACTCTTTGTCGCCGACAGCGGCTCCACCGACGGCTCGCTCGAATTCCTCTCTGAGACTTATCCCGAGGTAGGGCGGATCCCGCTTGGGGAGAATCTCGGTTTTGCGGGCGGTTACAACAAAGCGCTCGCGCAGATAGAGGATGCTCAGTACTATGTGCTGCTGAATTCCGATATTGAAGTGAGTCCCGACTGGCTGGAGCCGTTGTCGGCATGGATGGAGAGCCATCCTGAGTGCGCCGCCTGCGGCCCGAAGCTCCACGCTCTCGTGCGCTCCGGCGACGGCTACGAGCGTGCAGGCCGCTTCGAGTATGCAGGCGCCGCCGGCGGATGGCTCGACCGCTACGGTTTCCCGTACTGCAGGGGTAGAGTGCTTCAGAGGGTGGAAGAGGACAGAGGCCAGTACGATAATCCGGCCCGCGTTTTTTGGGTGACCGGTGCGTGCCTGATGGTGAGGGCGTCTGTCTGGAAGGAACTCGGCGGACTCGACTCTGAGTTCTTCGCCCATATGGAAGAGATAGATCTCTGCTGGAGGGCGCAGCTCGCCGGATATGAGGTCTGGACTGTCCCTTCCTCGCTTGTATGGCATATTGGAGGCGGGACTCTCGCTCCTGCTTCGCCCTTTAAACTCAAACTCAATTACCGCAATTCCACCTGGATGCTCCGCAAGAATCTGCCGGCGACCATAGGCCATCGGAAGGCTTCATGGCGGCTTTTTGTCAGGTCTTTGTTGGATTTTGCCACTCAGGTTGTATATTTGCTGCAGGGAAAACCCGAATATGTGAGGGCTGTCAGCGACGCCCGCCGGGAAGCACGGGCCCGAAAGATTACCCCGGAGCGGGGAAGAGCTTCGGGAATCCCGCTTGGCAAGGTGCGAATAGTTCTTGCCTCAGCCCTTAAAGGCGATAAAGTGTTCGATTATTTGAGAAAGAAATATGAAGGTAGTTATTGACGGAGCCGGTGAGGTCGGTTCCCACCTTGC
>CAMNNY010000045.1 GCA_946546175.1 uncultured Bacteroidales bacterium | reverse complement strand
ACCCTCGAGTTCACTCAGAAAGTCAACGCCCTGACTGACGAGGAGATGACCGGCAAGTACGATGTCATCTTCCTTATGACCAAGCAGCAGAAGAATAAGGAGGTAGTGACCTTCCTTAAGGACTATCTTGCCGAAGACGGCGTCATCGTCACTCTCCAGAACGGAATCCCCGAGCTGCAGATCGGCGAGATCGTCGGAGAGGACAGGGTCCTCGGATGTACCGTCGCCTGGGGCGCGACCATGCAGGGGCCCGGCGTGTGCGAACTTACTTCTTCGCCCGACAGCCTTACATTCTCTCTAGGCAGCCTTTCGAAGACTCCCAACAAGCATCTCGCTGAGGTCAAGGCTCTTCTGGAGCTGATGGGTCCAGTCGAGATCGATGAGAACTTCATCGGAACCCGTTGGAGCAAGCTTCTTATCAACGCTTCGTTCTCCGGGATGAGCACCGTCTGCGGTACCACCTTCGGTGGAGCAGCCAAGGACAAGGCCTCCCGCCGCATAGTCCAGGGTATCATCAAGGAGTGCATCGACGTCTGCGCCAAAGGCGGCATCAGAATCGAGCCCATCCAGGGAAAAGATATCGTGAAGCTTCTCGACTACAAGAACGGTCTGAAGAAGAAGATTTCCTTCCTCATTATCCCCATTGCCATCAAGAAGCACGCTCTCCTGAAGGCTTCCATGCTGCAGGATATCGAGAACGGCAAGAAGACCGAGGTCGACGCAATCAACGGAGTCGTCTGCGCCTACGGCCGCAAGATCGGTTTCCCTACGCCTTACAACGACAAGGTGGTGGAAATCATCCACAAGATCGAAAACGGCGAACTCACCGCATCGTTCGACAACGTAAAACTGTTCGGCTAAGTTTTCACACTAGATACAAGTACCTCCAGACTCCCGTAGCTTACGCGCGACCCTATTCCGGGCAAAGGGAGTCTGGAGGTACCTGTATCTATTCTCCTTCTTCTGATGGTTGGGTCCAGAACGGATCGCGCTGGATCAGTTTTACGTCCTGCGTATGCGTGGACGCATCATAGCGGAAGCGGTAGTAGGTTCGGTTGAAGATGCCGCCCTGAAGCTCGCCCATGATGATGAAATAGTCGTGGCCGTCAGTCCATTTCCCGGAATAGTTGATCTGCCTGACTCCCGTGTAGGTAATCTGGCTCAGAATGCCGTAGTTCACTGCCATACTGTACTCCATGTCGCTGTAGTACTGAAGCTGGCTGACGATGGAACTGTGCTTCAGGGAATGGTTGTCGATCACATCCAGCGAATCTACCACCATGCCGGTGTACGGTACGTCTTCGACGATGGGGCCACCCTCGGAAGAGCGCGGATAGAGGTAGAAGTATGAGCCCTGCACGCGCGTGTCGAAGTAGACGCTGTAGGTAAGGAGGCTGTCGGTGTGGACCGTCTGGAGCCAGAGATTGTCGAAAGGCTCCTTCGAATAGGGGTCGACGACGAAAGCGTACACCCAGTAGTCTGTATCGGGCTTGAGATTCTGGAAATACTTTTCGGAATCGCCATACTGCAGGCTGTGGGAGGCGAAGTCGGCTATGAAGTCCTCCTGGTTCTTGAGGTAGTCGTAACGCCATTTGAGATAGTCCTGGTAGAGGGAATCGACCATCAGGGTCATGAACTGGCCGGATTTCTCCACCGGGTCATACTCGTCGTTGACGGGCATGCAGCCGGTGACATAGTAGGCCACCGTCGAAGGGTAGAAACTGGCATGGATATACCCCCTGGTGATTTCGTTGACCTGGATGTCGAATTCTACGCCGATAAGGTGGAATTTCGACTTGGTCGTGCATGACACGCCGCAAAGAAGCAGCAGCACGCCCATCAGTATTATGCCCGCCGACTTCTTCATAGGCCAAGTTCCTCCTCCGCCAGGATGGTTTTGACAGTGTAGATAAAGCGCAGAGCTGCCTTGGTGTGGTTACCGTAGTGCCCGAAATTGTAGGTTATGTTGGCATCGGCCCAGGTGCTTCTGGCGTGCATGGCATTGATGAAGCTGACGGTGTCGTCGTCCATCGAGTGAAACATGTAGACAGGAGCCTTGGGCGCCCAGCTCTGCTTGACGATGGAGTTCTTGTTCATCGCCGTATAGAGTTCGGCCACCTCGAAGGTCGTGCGGTCGCGCCCGGCGTTGGATACCAGGTCGCTGGTGCGGTATGTGCCGAGCAGGTAGTTCATCTGCCTGGTGCTGTATTTCTTGGAGTTGAACCATTCGTCGAGATGCTCGTAGACGAGCGGGGTCGTGAACGATTCCATCGACAGGGAGAGGCCGGCTCCGACCTGCATGCCCTGGATGACGAGCGGCACGGCGCAGGGGTAGGCCGCATGGTCGGTGGTGATGAACTGGTCGTAGGTGGCAGTAACGTCGTAGGGACCGCCGCCTGCGAAGACGCGCCGAATCTTGATGCTGTCGGCATACTCAGTCTCGATCAGGCGGGTAAGGCCCATGGTGTTGGCTCCGCCCTGGGAGTAGCCCATCAGCATGATGTCGTCGAACTCGGGCTTTACGCCGCAGGCCTCGAGGAAAGGCTTGACGGCGAGGTACATGTCGAGCGAATTGCGGGCCGTAAGGTCCATGGCGAGGTAGGGATGCTTCATGCCGGCAGTGATGCCGTATCCGAGGTAGTCGGGCACGATGATGCAGTAGCCGAGCGGGACAAGTACGCCCTCGATGGAGAAGCAGTTGGACGGGGCCTCGGCATTGGAGCCTATCGTGTAGTGAGAGACTATGATGAAGCGCTTGAACTGCCCGTCCGAAGGGAGAATGACCTTGCCCGAAAGGGTGACCGGCTTGCCTTCGGTATCGACCGAGGTATATGTGCCGGCAAGCTCGGTGACGCGCCCGCCCTTGTTCACGTCGAGAAGGCGCTGGAAAAAGAGGGTCCCGTTGGCTCCGGTGGCCTTGGTCTGCTCCATCTCGGCGAGAGGAGTGCCGTCGGGAGCATAGCAGTCGGAGGGAATGACGCCTCGGGACAGATCCTCGGTTTGCTGGCTGTAGACCTGGAAATACTCATTGGAGGCCTGGGAGAGCGAAGTGAAATCGATCCAGTACTCCTCGTCGTAGTCGCAGGCCGCGAGCCCGAGAGCGGTAAGACACACAGTCAGTATTTTCCCAAATCTATATCTCATCTCCTTTAAAACCTGTATCCTGCCGAAAATGTCACGAGTTTACTGAGGGCCGAATAGACATTGCCCGAATCCTTGAGAGCGAAATGCGTCCCGGTCTCGAGGGCGACGACGAAGTGGCCCCAGCTGCGGCTTATGCCCAGCACGGTCGGGGCGAAAGCCAGCCCGACTTCGGTCTTGCGGCCGTAGATGTCGGTCTCACTGCCTGTATTGATATCGAAGCCGACATGCAATGCAGAATATACCTGCCAGCGGTCGGCATTTTTGTTCCAGCGGTAGCGGATATGCCCCATCAGGGCGAAGTTTATGCAGTGCTGATGCTCTACCCTGTCGGGAGTATCGGAGCCTCCTTTGTAGGTAATGTCGTCCCAATCGAAGGCGAAGAAGTCAGCGAGCGCGCCGAAGCCCCAGCGCGAGCCCTTGGGCGTCCAGTTGTACTCTGCGAAAAGGTGCGGCAGGTAGCGGTGGTTGTGCTCCTCCAGAAAACTCACGTCGGAAGGAAGCGCCGAATAAGACCTGTGGGGAGTATCCGGGAAGGCGACCCTGTCGGAAAAGCCCTCGCCGATTCCGAGCCTGATTTCGTGGTGGTAAAAGTCCTGGGA
>CAMNNY010000044.1 GCA_946546175.1 uncultured Bacteroidales bacterium | reverse complement strand
CGCGACTATGCCCGCTTCGGTCAGCTTTACCTCGACGGAGGCTGCATAGGCGGAGCCCGCATACTCCCCGAGGGTTGGGTGGAATACACCGCCACACCCGCTTCTGCAAGCGAGGGCAAATACGGATCGTTCTTCTGGCTCAACCGCAGCCATACCTTCCCCAGTGTCCCCGAAGACATGTTCTCATGCCAGGGACACGACGGCCAGGAGATCTGCATCATCCCCTCGAAGGAGCTTGTCGTTGTCATCCTCGGCTACTCCCCCAAGCCTGACCGCGTGATCGATTTCGACGGACTTCTCAAGGATATCATCGCCCAGCTATGAAGAAAACCCTGACAGGCTTTCTCGTCCTGCTTCTGATCCTGATCCCGGCCTATGGCGAAGGGCCGCAGAAGCGTCTTTCGCGCAAGGAACTCGAAAACCACAACGCTAAGCTGGAGCAGCATAATGCCGAGCTTCTGAAGCGCATCGCCGAACTTGAAGACTCGCTCAAGACGCCCCGCGTCGATACCGTCTTCGTAG
The DNA here is from genome assembly GCA_946546175.1 of uncultured Bacteroidales bacterium. Taxonomy (GTDB): domain Bacteria; phylum Bacteroidota; class Bacteroidia; order Bacteroidales; family UBA932; genus Cryptobacteroides. Next base: position 6,762 of record CAMNNY010000044.1, on the reverse strand, counting down.
AGGTTCCGGTGAAGGAGCGACCGGCATGGCTCGAGGAGTTCGACGCCCCCCGCTCGGCATCCGAGATCGACAAGCGTGTCACACGCCATCAGCTCGAAAGCAAACTCGAATCGTGGGACCCGCTCGCCTACGATCCGTCGTTCGAAGGCAAACAGACCGACGAAGTCTACATGCAGCGGCTGGAGGCCATGGGCTCCCCCCTCAATCTACCCTACAACGAGGTAGTCAAGAATTTCATAGTCCGCTACAGCGAGCGGAACCGCAAGGAGATGAGCCGCATCCTCGGCCTGTGCTACTATTACATGCCCATGATCGAGCAGACCTTCGACCGGTATGGGATTCCGCTGGAACTCAGCGCGCTGGCCATCATCGAGTCGAACCTCAATCCGCGCGCGACTTCGAAAGTCGGGGCCAAGGGAATGTGGCAGTTCATGTACAACTCCGGGCGCAACCTCGGACTCGAGATCGATTCGTTCGTCGACGAGCGCATGGACGTGGTGAAATCGACCGACGCTGCAGCGCGCTACCTTCGCGACGCCTACCGCGTGTTCGGCGACTGGGCCCTCGCGATCAGCGCCTACAACTGCGGCTACGGCAATGTCAAGAAGGCCATCCGTTATGCCCGGGGCAAGACCGACTACTGGTCGATCTACCCGTACCTCCCCACTGAGACGCGCTACTACGTGCCCGCCATGGTCGGTGCGCTCTACACGCTCCACTACCACAACGAACTCGGGATCAAGCCTGCTCCATGCGCGCTGCCCGAGCTGACCGACACGATGCATGTTCAGGGGAAGATGCACCTCAAGCAGGTCACCGACCTTGTCGGCATCGAGCTCAAGACCCTTCGCGACCTCAATCCGCAGTACAAGCACGACGTCATCCCCGCCAATGGCAAGACCTACATCCTCACCATCCCGGCCTCCGACAGCGATGCCTTCATCGAGCAGCAAGACTCCATAGCCCTCCACAAAGCCGACGAGTACATGAGCGCCAGCGTGATGAAGAGCATCGAGAACTCCGGCACCGGCCAGACTATTGTCTACAAGGTAAAGTCCGGCGACAACCTGAGCGTAATCGCCGCAAAGCATAAAGTGAGCGTCGCTCAGCTTAAGAAATGGAACAAGCTGTCGGGCACGGTAATACGCCCTGGACAGAAACTCATCATTTACAAATAGAAAAAAGACGGAATCACTTCCGTCTTTTTTTGTGGGTCCTGGCAGATTCGAACTGCCGACCTCTTGCGTGTGAAGCAAGCGCTCTGAACCGACTGAGCTAAGAACCCGAATGGGATTGCAAAGGTATAAAAAATCCGTGATTATCCAAATGCAATATTATCACTATCTTTGCAGCCGATATGATCAGATCATCCAAGCACATCGTCTGCAGCGACGGACACAAGGAGAAGCTTGTTGTACTCGAACCCGGACAAGGACAGCCAGGATATGGGCGTAAAGACCGTACAGGACTGTACTGGGTCCACGGTGGAGGTTATCGCGAAGGATTTGCAGAACTTCCCCGCTTCATCGGCCGCCCCAAGGCTTGCGTAGGCAAATATGGCACGGTGGTTGTCTCCCCTGCCTACCGCCTGTCGATTGAGGCTCCCTTCCCCGCCGCCGTCGAAGACTGCTACGACGGTCTTGTCTATATGGCAGAGCACGCCGAAGAGTTCGGCATCCGTGACGACCAGATCTTTGTGGGCGGCGAAAGCGCCGGCGGCGGCATCTGCGCTGCACTATGCCTGATGGCGCGTGACCGCAGCAGCGTGAAGATTGCCTTCCAGATGCCCCTCTATCCGATGATCGACGATCGCGACACCGAGACTTCAGCCCATAACTACAGCCCGGGCTGGAATACCCTTCAGAACCATTTCGCGTGGAAACTCTACCTGCGTGACGCCTACGGGACCGACAACGTCTCGAAATACGCCGCCCCTGCCCGCGAGACTGATTATCGCGGCCTGCCGCCCTGCTACACGTTCTGCTGCACGGCGGAGCCTTTTCTTGCCGAGACCAAGACCTACGTAGAGAACCTTCGCGCCGCCGGCATCACGGCCGACATCGATATCTACGAGGGCCTCATCCACGGATTCGACATACTCAACCCCCGCTGGAAAGCATCACGCCATGCGGCGAAGCGCTTCGAAGAACATTTCCTGTTCGCCCAGCAGCATTACTTTACGAAGTAGTAACTTCCGTGCACTTGCTTATAAACTCCCGAGGGGAGATAAAAAGCAGGAAATCCTCCTTCTCTCTTGCCAGTATCTCCGCATCTGAAGTGATAAAAACATCGCAGTTCTCTGCCTTTGCGAGTGCTATCTGGGCGGCATCCTCTATGTCGCGTTCACCCGACTTGAGGGCGTCTTGAAACTCGAACCACCCAATCTGAGATACGTTCGCGTGACTCAGCAGCCAGGCCACCCAGTTATCAATTTCCTCTTTCTTGACATTTTGCCTTTCGGCGACATAGTAAGAATCGATGATGCTTTGTGTACTGATGAAGATTTCGCCTCCGGAATGTACGATAGATTCGAATACAATCAGAGAGTCTATGCTATTGGGCCTGTCCTTGACAAGGAGGTCCAAAAAAACGTTCGTGTCGAGGTAAGCTTTCATACCAGTCCATTCTTCTTGGCGAGGTAGGCCAGTTTGGGATCCGCGTCCAATTCTTCTTTAGTAAACATGCGGTGGTGGCCCGACTTGGGTACCAGAGCCAGGATTTCATCGGAAATCTTGAAATCCTTCGGAATTATAGGCCACTCAAAGCCGGTGCTCCTTTCAATCACCGCTTCGAGGTAGGCGTTGATTGAGCAGTTCTCCCTGCGTGCGCACAGTTTCACGCGTTCATAGACGTCTTCCGGGAGTCTCAAGACTGTCTGAATTCTTCTTCCTGCAGGCATAACCGATACTGTTTTTGCAAATATAATCATTTTGATATCATTTACGTTCAAATGATATCACATAGACACAAAAAAAACGGCGTGCAAAAAAGCACGCCGCTCTTTATGGAACATACGATACTATTTGGCAAGTATCTGATCGATAAGAATCTGGCAGATAGTGAGCATGCGGGGGATGTGGAAGGGACCCTTGAAGAGGTTGCCCTTGGCAGGCTGGGCTACAGTGCCGTCGCGGTGGAGGTAACCGTACCACTCGCCGTACTCGGGGTCTACGAGATGCTCAACTGACCACTCGTGGGCCTTCTTGTGGATTTCGAGGAACTTCTCGTCGCCGGTCATCTTATAAGCGAAGAGGGCGGCGATGATGGTCTCGCACTGAGGCCACCAGAATTTCATGTCCTGCGAGTAGTCCTGAGGAGGGAAATTCTTGCAGTCGCGGAAGTTGATGACTCCGCCGAACTCCTCGTCCCATCCCCATTTGTACTGCCAGTCGAAGATAGTGAGGCCGAGATCTTTGTAGTGGGGCTCGCCCATCACTTCAGATGCGTTCATCAGGAACCATGCAGTCTCGATACCGTGGCCGGGGTTGATGGTACGGCCCTCGCAGGTGTCGATAAGACCGCCGTCGGGGGTAACCGATTCGAGAATGCACTTGAACTCAGGATGCATGAAGTACTTTTCGATATCGCTCACGGAACTGCGGATCTGCTCGTCGAGTACCGGATCGTCGGAGACCTGCTTGATCACGAGAGCCACGTTGACGAGGATCATGGTGATGGAGTGGCCGCGGCCTGCTTCGTAGCTCTTAGGCTCGAGGAAGCCGGGGGTTGCGAGCATGTGGCGGATGAACTTGAAGGTCTCAACTGCCTTGGCGGCATACGAAAGGTCGCCAGAAGCTTTGGCGTACTCTGCCATGGCGATGGCTGCGAAGCAGTCGGAGAACACATAGCGGCGCTTGCGCACGGGCTTGCCCTCGGCTGTAACAGAGAAGAACATGTGGCCGTCGGTGTCGATGCAGTGCTTCTCAATGAAGTCGATGCACGACTTGGAGGCCTTGAGCCACTCGGGGTTCTTCTCCACATTGTTGTAAGCATAGGCGAAAACGAATCCGCACCTGCCCTGGAACCACACCGACTTGGTGGTGTCCATCAGGGTGCCGTCACGGTCGACGCAGGTATAGACTCCTCCGTTGACGGGATCCATTCCGTGCTCAAGCCAGAAGGGCATGATGTTTTCGGTAAGCTGTTTGCGGTACCAGTCTCTGCACTGTACCAAGTAATCTTTCTGTGATTGTGTCATAGTGCTATAGATGATTAGTTTTTAAAGCTGTGTATTGGTGCGGGTATGCGGCCTTCGCGCTTTACGAAGTCCTCACAACCGAACGGGTTTACTTTCATGATGGGCGCATGGCCAAGCAGCCCGCCGAATTCGACGCTCTCCCCCACCGACTTGCCGACGACGGGTATGATGCGCACGGCCGTTGTCTTCTGGTTGACCATGCCGATAGCGGCCTCGTCGGCGATGATTCCGGCGATCGTGCTGTCGGGGGTGTCACCAGGGATGGCGATCATGTCGAGTCCGACCGAGCAGACACAGGTCATCGCCTCGAGTTTTTCGAGAGACAGGGCTCCGCACTCAGCGGCTTCGATCATTCCCTGGTCTTCAGAGACCGGTATGAACGCGCCGCTCAGGCCGCCCACGTAGCTCGATGCCATCACTCCGCCCTTCTTGACCTGGTCGTTGAGCAACGCAAGGCATGCGGTCGTGCCGGGCGCACCGGCCTGCTCCACGCCTATCTCCTTGAGGATATCGGCCACGCTGTCGCCTACTGCGGGAGTCGGAGCCAAAGAAAGGTCGATGATGCCGAAGGGAATGCCAAGCCTGCGGGAGGCTTCCTGGGCCACAAGCTGGCCCACGCGGGTAATCTTGAAGGCCGTACGCTTGATAGTCTCGCACAGAACTTCGAAACTCTTGCCTCTGACCGCCTTGAGCGCGTGCATAACCACGCCGGGGCCGCTGACTCCGACATTGATAATGGCGTCGGGCTCGGTCACGCCGTGGAAGGCCCCGGCCATGAACGGATTGTCGTCGGGAGCATTGCACAGAACTACCAGTTTAGCGCAACCCAAAGAGTCGCGTTCTTTGGTCGCCTCTGCAGTCTTTTTGATTATAGTGCCCATCAGGCGGACGGCGTCCATGTTGATGCCGGTCTTCGTAGAGCCGACATTGACGCTCGAGCAGATGCGCTCGGTACATGCCAACGCTTCGGGTATGCTCTCAATAAGGAGCCTGTCGCTCGCGGTCATCCCCTTCGAGACGACGGCGGAATATCCGCCTATAAAATTGACTCCCAGCTCGGAAGCCACAGAATCGAGGGTGCGGGCAATCTCCACATAGTCTGACGGGGTCTTGCAACACGCAGCACCCACGAGGGCTATAGGGGTAACGGACACGCGCTTGTTGACAATCGGAATGCCGTATTCGCGCGAGATTTCGTCCCCCACCTTAACCAGATTGCCGGCGTAGCGGAGGATCTTGGCGCGGATAGCTTCGCAGGTTTTCTGTAGCGAAGAATCAGCGCAGTCAAGCAGGCTTATGCCCACAGTGATGGTTCTGACGTCGAGGTTTTCCTCGCCGATCATCTTGTTGGTTTCGATGACTTCGCCCGGGCTGATCATATGCGATGCATCTTATCGAAGATTTCTTCTTTCTGGCAGAGGATGCGCACACCCATCTGGCCTGCCAGCTCGGTCAGCCGGCCAACGAACTCGTCGAAGGCCAGGGGCGACTCTGAGGTATCGACTATCATCATCATGTTGAAGATGCCCTGACGGATAGTCTGAGTGATGTCCAGGACATTGACATTGTCCTTGGCGAGTTCGGCGCTGATCTTGGCGATGATGCCGACCTGGTTGCGTCCGACTACGGTAATGATGGATCTGTCCATATTATCCTAAGAAACTGATAAGTACACCCGCGGCCACGGCCGAACCGATGACTCCCGAGATATTGGATGCCATGCAGTAGTTCAGAACGTGGTTCTTGGGGTCGTATTTGGTGCTGATTCCGTTGCATACGCGGCTGGCCATAGGCACTGCCGACAGACCTGTCGCGCCGACGAGCGGATTGATCTTCTTCTTGGTAAAGAGATTGAAAATTTTGACCATCAGGATACCGCTGGCGATGCTGAGCGCAAAAGCGAGGAAGCCGCCGGCGATGATTCCGAGGGTAGTCCAGTTAAGGAACGAGCTGGCGGTCATAGTCGCACCGACGCAAAGGCCGAGGAACACCGTAGCTGCATTCATTAGGCCGTTGCTGACCGTCTGGAAGAGACGGCCGGTGTCGGAACCGATCTCCCTGATGAGGTTGCCGAACATCAGCATTCCGATGAGGGCGACTGCGGTCGGGACGAAGATGGCGACGATGGTGGTGACAGCGATCGGGAAGATGATCTTAACGGCGCGCATATTCTTGATCTCCATCTTATCGGGATAGAGTCTGTCCTGCTCCTTCATATTGATCATGAGCTCTTTCTTTGTGCAGAGGAGCTTGACCACAAGCGGGATAATCACCGGTACAAGGGCCATGTAGCTGTAGGCTGCAATGGCGATGGGGCCGAGCAGATGCGGGGCGAGCTTGATCGTGGTGAAGATGGCGGTAGGGCCGTCGGCGCCGCCGATGATGCCGAGGGAGCCCGCCTCCTGAGGCGTGAACCCGAAGGCGAGGGAGGCCAGCAAGACGGCGAAGATGCCGAACTGTGCTGCAGCGCCGAAGATGGCTAGCTTGAGGTTGCGTAGCATCGGGCCGAAATCGGTCATGGCACCTACGCCCATGAAGATGATAGGCGGAAGAAGGCCGGACTT
>CAMNNY010000043.1 GCA_946546175.1 uncultured Bacteroidales bacterium | reverse complement strand
GGGAGCCGTTATTTGCAACTAAATGATAATCAGCAAGTTCGTGAAATGATCACTCGCATTTCAGCAGATTATATCAGCATTTTACTGTGATTCAGGTAGTTATAAATTGCACCCTGTGACGGTCTTTGTGCGCGAGGGAGATAGCCCATTCCAGTACAAATCTTCATAAGACAAATCTGCCCGCGCAAGCAATAAAGCCAGCGCGGGCAGTTTTTTTAAGTCCCGTAACTACTCCCCTACCAGCGAGAAAGTAACGGAAACGGTTCCTGAGCCCAGGAACTCCAGCACACTCTCACGAGTGGCGCCCGGGATGTGGGCGAGCTTGGTGAAGGACCAGCTGTTCTCGTCGTAATAGATAGTTATCTGATTGCCCTGATACAGAATGACATCGCCGGGGACGGTGTCGATCGGTCTGTCGTTACGGGGCAGGCTGAAGCCCAGCGAGCCGACCTTTTCGAAATCGCCGTAGTCGCTCATGCTCACGGTAACGCTGCCCGACGCAAGCCGCGAAGCGAAAGCCTCTGCCGATGAATTATCCTCGAAATCCGCCGTAAGCAGATTTCCACCCACACTGATACCTAACTTTTTCATAACTTCAGATTCGTCTTTTTGCTCCGACTCCGGAGCCGGCTCCGGCCCCTCATCCACCGGTTTCCACTGGCATGAGCACAGTACCAGCGCCGCGATAAGCAGCAAAACTCTGCGCAGCATCGGCCCGGCTTAGAAGAATTTGACTTCCTTGCCCTCGATGGCGCTCATAAGCGAGTTGCCAAGCCTCGAGACACCGAATCTGAACAAATCCTTATTCATCCACTCAGGACCAAGAATCCTCTCCCCTATCTCGTAGTACTGGAGGGCCTCCTCTGCGGTGGAGACACCGCCGGCGGCCTTGAAGCCGACCTTGCGGCCTGTCTTGGCGTAGAAGTCCTTGATAGCCTGGCACATAACCTCTGCAGCCTCAGGGGTGGCGTTGACTGCAACCTTGCCGGTAGAAGTCTTGATGAAGTCGGCGCCCTCTTCCATGGCGAGCATGGAAGCCTTCCTGATAAGCTCGGGAGTCTTCAGCACACCGGTCTCGAGGATGACCTTGAGGACTACACCCTTGCAGACCTTGCGGATCTCGCGGATCTCGCGGCGGGCTTCAGCTCCGTCGCCGTCGAGGAACGAGTTGAGAGCCAGCACGATATCGATCTCGTCGGCACCGTTCTCGATGGCGAGTTCGACTTCGCGGACCTTAACCTCGAGGAAACTCTGCGACGCCGGGAAACAACCGGCCACGCATGTGACGTGGAGATCGGCGGAAGGGCGGTTGTCGCGCACCACCGATGCAAAGTTGGGATACACGCAGATGGATGCGGGCAGAGGATACTCAGGATACTCTTTAACGAGCCTGTTTACTTTGTCGACCAGCGTCTTGACGTAGGCGGGTGTGTCTTCGATGCGCAGCGTCGTCAGGTCCATGAAGGAGAAGCAGCGCAGCAGAGTCTCTTTTTGGTTCATATTTTTCGTAATTTACAGATTTAACAACTATCGAATCGGTCTTTGATGCCAGTGAATCTGAGGCGGCAGCCAGCGAGTCTGCCTCAACGGCCAAAGAGTCGGCGGCCACCGCAAGCGAATCCACAACCGCCGCCGAATCAGCCACCGACACCGAATCCGTCACAACCCTGAACGACGAATCGTTGGGCCAAAGCCCGAGGGTATCGTCGCGGAAACGCAGGGTGTCATATCTGAACTCGGTGGGTCTGTAAGGCGAGAACTTAACTGCTTTTGCAAGCGCATCCTCGTAGGCCTGAAGACGCTTCTCCTGCCGGCTGAGCTTCGTTGCGGTGATCTTCAAAATCTTCGCATACTTGTCCGGCTTATGGAGATAGTGGCTCACGGAAGCATCGTAGTCCTCTACGGTGTAGCCATACTTCTCGAAGATGGGCCCATAGAAATCGGAAGTGTCTGCGACCCGGCGCGAACGGCTGTTCTGGGCAACCCACTGGTCGGCCAGAAACATGTCGGCATAGATGTCTGACATGGTCGATGCAGGAATCACGCGGGCCTTGCGCCCACACGAAGAGAGCGCAAGCGCAATCAGCACGACTACCCCGAACTTCCTCATCTCAGCTGGGCTCCGAAATTCGACACAAATGCCTTCAGGATACCGTCCATCGCCCTCTCGACATCCTGGTCGGTAAGGGTCTTCTCCAGATCCTGGAGGACAAAACCGAGAGCGTACTGCTTCTTGCCGGCAGGGATCTTGTCGCCCCTGTAGACATCGAAAAGGTTAACACTCTTCAGCAGCTTCTTAGCCTGCTTGAAGGCGCAGGCGCGAAGATCGGCATAGGACACGGACTCATCGAGCAACAGAGCGAGGTCGCGGCGCACCTCCGGGAACTTGGGAAGTTCCTTGAAAGCCACCTTGCCGCGCTTGATCAGAGTGAAGAGCGCAGGCCAGCTGATCTCGCAGACAAACACCGGCTGCTTAACCCCAAACTTCTTGGCAAGAGCCGGACTGACTGTACCGAGCACGGCTAGCTGCTTGCCCTGTCCGGGGAGCTTATAGACCACACCCTCGGAGAAGATATCGGAAGGAGCAGCATCGGTCCACATCTGATAGAGGTCGATGCCATAGCGTGAGAGAAGCAGCTCGAGCGTTCCTTTCAGCGCGAAGAAATCGCTCTTTCGGGGCGTGGTGTTCCACGACTTCTCGGGCGTACCGGAAATCGCGATGCAGAAGTTTGGATGCTCCTCGTAACCTTCGAGGGTCTCCGGGCTCTTCTCCGGCACACGGGCGTAGACCGAACCGTACTCGAAGATCTTCACAGAGTTCATCTGACGGTTGGCGTTGTAGGCGATCACCTCCAAGGCATTGAGAATCAGAGTCTGCCTCATGCAATTGAGATCCTGGCTGAGAGGATTGACGATACGCACGAGCTTCTCCGCGGGGAAAGTCTGCAGCGAATCGTAGTACTCGCTCTTGGTGATCGAGTTGTTCATAGTCTCCACGAACCCGCGGGCCGCAAGGAAGTTGGATATCGAATTGCGGACTGCCTCCGGCTCCGGCGAAGGAGTAGGGCCGACCGACATCTTCATGTGTTTGGGAAGGTCGATGTTGTCGTAACCGTAGATACGGAGTATCTCCTCGACCACGTCGCACTCGCGGGTAACGTCGACCATGTAGAGCGGCGCCTCAACAGTCACCTTGGCCCCCTCGCGCTCAACGAAATTGTACTGCAGCGCCTCGAGGATCCTGTCGATGGTGTCGTGGCCGATCTTCTTGCCGATGAAGGCTTCGATCCGGTCGTAATCGAGCTCGATGCGGGCACGCCGGACGGGGTTGGGATAACTCTCGAACAGCTCTCCGCTGACCTTTCCGCCCGCAAGGGCGACTGCCAGAGCGGCAGCACGCTTCAGGCCCGTGAGCGCCATCTCGGGATCGGCCCCGCGCTCGTAGCGGAACGACGCGTCGGTCTGGAGCTGCTGGCTCTTGCTGGTCTTGCGGATGCTGCCGGGATCGAAGTAGGCCCCTTCGATGAAGAGGTTGACCGTCTGCTCGGTGACTCCGCTCTCCTCGCCCCCGAACACGCCTGCGATACACATCGGGCCGTTTGCGTCGGCGATAACCATGTCGGTAGCGCGCAGCTTGCGGTCCACGCCGTCGAGCGTGCGGATGGGCTCGCCTTCGGAAGCACGGCGGACGATGACCTTACCCCCGGCGACCTTGTCGGCATCGAAGGTATGGAGCGGCTGCCCCAGCTCGAAGAGCACGTAGTTGGAGATGTCGACGATATTGTTGATCGGGCGGCTGCCGATAGCGTTCAGGCGGTCCTGCATCCATTTGGGGGAAGGGCCTACCTTGATTCCGCGGATCGTAAGACCCGTGTAGCGGGGGGCTCCGTCGGGAGCGACCACCTCAACCGCGAGGCCTTTGCCGTCTTTTTCGCGGGGGAGGGAGGCAAATGCCTCCTCGATCTCCGGGGCTGCCAGTTCGCAGGGGATCCCGCGAAGGCGGAGGTAAGCGTATACGTCGCGCGCTACGCCCCAGTGGGAAGCAGCGTCGACACGGTTGGCCGTGATCTCATATTCGATTACAGCCTGAGTTTCGATACCGAGATATTCCTTGGCGGGGGTCCCGACGGGAGCATCCTCCGGAAGTACCTTGATACCCGAATGGTCCTCGCCGATTCCGAGTTCGTCCTCCGCGCATATCATACCCAGGCTCTCGACCCCGCGTATCTTGGACTTCTTGATCTTGAAGTCGCCGGGAAGCACTGCACCGACACGGGCGAAAAGCACCTTCTGGCCTGCTGCCACGTTGGGAGCGCCGCACACTACCTGTACAGGCTCTGCCCCACCGTCGTCGACGGTAGTCACATGGAGGTGGTCCGAATCCGGGTGAGGCTCGCAGGTG
>CAMNNY010000042.1 GCA_946546175.1 uncultured Bacteroidales bacterium | reverse complement strand
CGGAGAGAGCGAGATTCGAACTCGCGATACCCTTTTGGGGTACACACGCTTTCCAGGCGTGCCTCTTCAGCCACTCGAGCATCTCTCCAAAGTTGGGACTGCAAATATAAGAGGATTTCTCAAGTCTCCCAAAAAAATATGAAAAAAGTTTGTGGGGAAGAAGGCAACTAATCGGCAGGGATATGCATCTATTATGTGTTTGGCGAATATTTTTGCTATATTTGCGCCGAATAGAGAATAGGTATCACATTATTATATTATGAAGAAGATTTATTTCGCTATTGCAGCTCTCGCCGTCATGGCCGCTGCATGCCAGCCCGAGGAGAAGAAGGGCGAAGTCCTTTCTCCCGATGAATCCAAGGTTACTCTCGATGAGACTCTCACCAAGGCAGTCGAGATGGTAGATGTTGAAAATTGGCAGTCTACAGCCGCTCTGATTACCGATGCTGAGGCCGTTTCCCAGAATCTTGAAACCGATGAGACCGTTTATACCTGGCTCTCAACTGTCATGCAGTCTTTCAACTCTGAGCAGGACGGTATCTCCATTATCACTTATGATGCATCCAAGGCAAAGGGCGCATTCACAATCGCTGACAACAAGCTCTCCGTTGCAGAGTCCGACGCCCTCACGCTCAGCGCAACTCTTCCTTCGGGAACTGTTTGCGATGCAGATGTGAAGATTGCAGACAAGGGCACCAAGGTCCTCGTTGACACCGAGTATGCAACCGACGAAGCCGGCAATGAGACCGAAGAGGTCACAGGCAAGGTCTATGTGATTGTTCCCACCTCTGTCGACGCTACCGTCAATGCCGCCGGACAGAAGGCCCTCGGAGTCAACCTCACCACCAAACTCAACCTTGCAGGCGAGGCTCCCACTCCCACCGACACCTATGAGGCTACCGCTAAGGTCACTTCAGGTTCTTATACCCTCGCCGTGACCCGCGCCAAGTACAGCCCCACCGAGATCGTCGTCAACTCCGAGTTCAAGTATGGCAAGACCACCGTTTTTGCAGCAAGTCTCAGCGCCAAGGGCAATGTCGTCTTCACAGAAGGCGAGCCTGATCTGGCCAAGACTTCCGGCAAGGTAAATACAAGCATCAAGATCCTCAACGATGTTGAGCTCAAGGGCGATGCAGACTGGACGAAACTCTCCCAGTATGTTGGTACGCCTATCGACACTGAAGAGAATGCAAAGGCCATCGTTGCTGTTCTGGAAGAGAGCGTCAATCTTACTCTCTACATCCAGAAGACCGCTCAGGCTAAGCTCGGCTTCGAAGTTGTTGTTGAACCCGGCAGCACTGACTGGAATATACTCCCCGTCATCCGCTTCGAGGACGGTTCCGCTTACCAGCTTCCTGAGGAGTTCTTCAGCGAGGACGGCTTCCCTAAGACCATCGAGGCCATCAACAACCTTGTTGCCGGCATTGACGCTCTGTTCGCTCCCACTTCTGAATCTCAGCCTTTAGAATAATCCGGAGTGAAAGCCCTTCGTGGCATACTCATAATTCAATCTGCGCTTGCGCTTTCGATCTGTATCGAAGCAAAGGCGCAGATTGATTCATTACGTCTGGACAGTACCGTCTTTTCGGCTGCCCGCAGGCAACTCGTGGACATCGTCCCCGGGCAGGTTACTACCGTCGATATGGCGGAGCTTGCTGCGATGCCGTCAGTGCTCGGAAACTCCGATCCGCTTCATTTCGTTCAGATGCTGCCCAGCATGCAGACTTCTTCCGAAATCGATGCGGGCATCCATATCCAGGGCTGCGACCATCAGCACAATCTTGTCGCGCTCGACGGAGTCCCGATCTACGGGGCCAGCCACCTGATGGGCATTTTCTCCGTCTTCAACCCTACCCATTACCGTTCGATGTCCTACAGCACTACCGCTGTCGATGTCAACCGCCTGGGCGGGGTTATTGACATGCATACGCGCCGGACGGTCCCCAAACAACTCGGCCTCGACGCATCGGTAGGCCTTGTGAGTGCGCAGGGGACGCTCGAGCTGCCGCTGTCTTCGAAGTCGGCGCTGACCGTCTCCGGCCGTGGGTCGCTGGTAGACCTGCTGTATGGCAACTACCTCAGGATCGAAAAAGTAGCCCTGTCGTACGGATTCTCCGATGTCAACGTCTCCTGGCTGTGGACCCCCACTGCCGAAGACCGCATCTCTGCCGATTTTTATTACGGCTGCGACGGCGTGGTGTCTGACGCCGGGGAAGGCGGGATGTCGCTCGATATGGGCTGGAACAACCTTATGGGAGCGCTGCATTGGACCCACGGGGATTTTCAGCAGTCCGCCTATTACACCCGCTACACTCTGAATGCGGAAGCGACGCAGGCCGAACGCACCGCGCACCTGCCTTCTTCCATTGCGACAGCGGGCTACCGTTGCGGTTGGAATTCCGGGCAGCTGAAACTGCTCGCAGACGTTGCTATGCACGATATCCTGCCGCAGGACCCGCAGATCTCCGGCGCGGGCATAGAGTATGAGCCGCAGGAGATGCTTCGCAGCTTCGAATCGACGCTGACTGCCGGATGGTCCGGTGCGATAGGCTACAACTTCGAGTACAGCGCCACTCTCGGCGCCCAGTGGTTTCTGTCGGCCGAGAAGAAGTCGTATTTCGGCCTTTCGCCCCAACTCGCCGGCACCTGGCATCTCGACGGCGGAGACAAGATCCGCGTGAATGCGGGCGTACATAGGCAATACCTATTCCAGACCGGCCTTTCCAACCTCGGGCTGCCGTTCGAGTTTTGGCTGCCGGCCGGCAAATACGGTGCTCCGCAGTGGTCGGTAGGCGCATCTGTCGCATGGAACAAGCCCTTCGAAACGTTCGAACTCGACTCCGAACTCTACGGACGGTACCTCGGCAATCAGCTGGAGTATGTCAGCAGCTTTCAGGACATTATCCTCGGGGGGTATAGCCTTGAGAATTCGCTGCGGAAGGGGACCGGCTATGCTTACGGAGTCAACCTCATGCTGCGTAAGACAGAAGGGAAGCTGACCGGCTGGGCCGGGTTGTCGGTCGGGCGCAGTATGCGCGTGTTCGACGAGGGCACTTACCCTTCGAATCACGAGCGTATCGTCGAACTCAATATGGTCGGCAGCTACAAAATAGGCCGGTGGGATCTGGGTGCGACGCTGGTGGCTGCAGGTGGTACGCCTTTTACCGAAGTACGTGAGTACTACATGGTTTCCAATACTATCATTTCTATCATGGAGCCCCGCAACTCAGGACGGCTCAGACCATATTTCAGGCTCGATCTCAATGCGCGGCTTAATTTCAATTCCCGCGGCAGGGTACGTCACGGACTGAATTTCTCCGTCTACAACGCAACGGCCCAGAATCAGGAGATATACAGAAGCGTCAAGTTTGACCGAGAGTTGATGGCCATCTCCTATGAGCGGATGAATCTCGGGATAACTATTTTACCGTCAGTTGGTTACTTCATTAAATTCTGATAGCATGAAACTTCGGATTCTGATTCTTCTGATTGCAATGTGTACCGCGG
>CAMNNY010000041.1 GCA_946546175.1 uncultured Bacteroidales bacterium | reverse complement strand
TCCATCTTGCTGTCGTCCATATCGAGCCATGCGATGCCGCTCTCATAGTATTTGTCGGTGCGGAGAGCCTCGGCCTTGGCGAGAAGGTATTTCTTCACGCTGGGCTTGATGGTGATATCGCCTGCAGCCTTGAGGTAGTTGCAGATCTTTTCGATATGCTCCTTGTACTCGTCGTGGAACCACACAGTCTTCAGAGAGCCGTCCTCAGCCCTGCGGATCAGAGTGTAGGGGCTCTTCTTGTCGGGATCGCTGAATTCGACGAACTCCTCGACCGTCATGTCTGCGGGATAGAAGCCGGCGCCGGGAAGACGGTCGGCGTAACCCTCGACGAACGATGTGCCGTCTTTCCTGTCCCAGGGGCCGTAGTTGATTTCGGCATAGGTCTTCTGGACCGGATCCTCGATGGCGTCCAAAAGTGCGGCTTTGTCGCCGAAGTACTGCTCCCAGTAGATGGCATCGACCTCATCGGCGGCGAAACGATAGAGGTTGAGAACCTCCTTGCCGTTGTCGGTAATATCGCTCAGATCCGGCGCGGGGATGGTCACTACCGCATAATCTGCTACCTTCTTGGTGAAGGAAGACTTGGGAGACTGATTGCAGGCGGCCGCAAGAGTCAGCACAGCCGCTGCTGCGAAGAAAAATCTTTTCATATCGCTATAACATTATCATTATCATAACCTGAGCCGCAACGACCCTGAGGAACATAGTCAGAGGGTAGACGGTTGCGTAGTTTACTGCGATGCGGCCGTTGCCGTACATCTGCTCGGAAAAAGCAAGCAGTGCCGGGTCGGTGGTTCCGCCGGCGAGCAGACCGCAGATCTTGAAGAAGTCCATCTTGAAGGCAAAACGCGCGAGAAGGGCGACGATCGTCATCGGGATGACCGTGATCAGGGCACCGTAGAGCACCCACATATATCCGCCGTTTACCAAACTGGAGACGAAGGTCTTCCCCGCTCCGAGACCCACAGCCGCCATAAAGAGCGAGATACCGATCTCGCGGATCATGAGGTTGGCACTCAGCGCCGTGTAGGTCGTGATGCGCATCTTCGGACCGAAGTGGCCGAGGAGGATTGCGACGATCAGCGGACCGCCCGCAAGACCGAGCTTAAGGGGCTGGGGCATGTTGGGGAAATGGATCGGGAGGGTACCGAGAAGCACACCGAGGGCGATACCGAAGAAGATCGGCACCAGATTGGGTTTATGGAGCGACTCTGGCTGATTGCCGACCAGTTTCGCAACAGCTGCTATACCTTCTTCGGAACCGACAACCTGGAGGCTGTCGCCAACCTGAAGAATGAGGTCGGGAGCGGCCTGGAGGTCGACACCTGCCCTGAGGATACGCGCTACAGTGACACCGTACTTGCGACGGATGTCGAGTTTGCGCAGGCTCTTGCCGGTGATGGACGAGTCCGTGATCGAAAGGCGGCCGCTGACGAGCTTGGAGCCTTCCTGGTGCCACTCTTTCATGTCGACAGGGATGCTCTCGCCGAAGATGATGGGGACCATCTCCTTGTGAAGCACGTCGGTGACGATAAGGAGCTTGTCACCTTCTTTAAGGGGAAGGTCGAGATCGGGGAAGAAAACTTTTCCGTCTCTCATCATACGGGTAACGACGAGGTGATCGGGGTTGTCGTCTCCTACTATATCGTGTACACTTTTGCCATAGATGGCGGGATTTTCAACCTTGCAGGCAAGCTTGAAGGCATTGGCATCGCCTTCTTCCTGCTGGGAAGCGGCTTCCTGCTCTTTCTTGATATTGACCCTGAAGACAGCCTTCGAAAGAAGCACGACTGCGATGGCGCCCAGAACTCCCAGAGGATAAGCCACGGCATATCCCGAAGAGATGCCGGTGGAAGCATCGGATACACGCTGCATCGCCTCGGCCGAAAGGCCGTGGGCATCGGAAAGGGTCTGCTGTGCGGCACCAAGACCGGGAGTATTTGTCACTGCTCCGGACATTATACCCGTCATGATTCCGAGATTCTCGCCTGTTACAAGATGAATCACATAGGTAACTGCAACCGCCAGAACCACAAGGCCGATTGCAAGAAGGTTCATCGGGAGACCGTCTTTACGGAACGAACGGAAGAAACCGGGGCCTACCTGAAGACCGATGGCGAAAACGAATAGAATAAGTCCGAAATCTTTGATGAACCCGAGCATGATGGGATTGATCCTGAGGCCGAAATGCCCGAGAAGAATACCCATGAAAAGGATCCAGGTCGATCCTATAGAGATGCCCTTTATCTTGAATTTTGAGAGCCAAAGTCCGGACGCAATCACAAGCGCGAGGATAAAAATGGCGCCTGCAGTGTCTCTGTTAGTAAGTAAGTTTATCATTTCGGGCGCAAATATACGAAAAATATACCTACATTTGTATTCATATAATCCATATAGAATATGGCAGAACAGAAATACAGGGTCGAATCCGACCTTCTCGGCGAGCTCCAGGTTCCCGCCGATGCCTACTACGGCGTACAGACGCAGAGGGCGATCAACAACTACAAGATCTCCAATACCCACATGTGTGACTATCCGGAGTATGTGATAGCCATCGCGTATGTGAAAATGGCGGCGGCCGAGGCCAACGCAAGGCTCGGCGTGCTCGACAGGACGATAGCCGACGCCATCGTTGCCGCCTGCCGCGAAATAGTGGACGGCAAGTTCCGCGACCAGTTCCCCGTCGACATGATGCAGGGCGGAGCCGGTACTTCGGTCAACATGAACGCCAACGAGGTCATCGCCAACCGCGCCCTCGAGCTCATGGGCCACAAAAAGGGCGAGTATCAGTACTGCTCCCCCAACGACCATGTCAACTGCGCCCAGTCGACCAACGACGCCTATCCGACCGCCTTCCGCTACACCTTCGTGAGGATGGACAAAAAGCTCGAAAATTCGCTCCGTGCCCTCATCGCTTCGTTCAGAGCCAAGGGCGACGAATTCGCCGACATCATCAAGATGGGCCGCACCCAGCTTCAGGACGCAGTCCCGATGACTTCCGGCCAGGAGTTCCACGCCTTCGCCGACAACCTCGAAGAAGAGATAGCCAACCTCCAGCGCAACGCCGTTCTCCTTAAAGAAATAAATATGGGCGGCACCGCCATCGGAACCGGCCTCAACGCCGTTCCGGGCTTTGCCGAGCTCTGCACCAAGCTCCTCTCGGAGTTCTCCGGCGACGACTTCTCGGTCGCAGCCGACCTCGTGGAGGCCACTCCCGACACGGGCGCATACGTAAGCTATTCCGCAGCCCTCAAGAGGCTTGCCGTCAAGCTTTCCAAGACCTGCAACGACCTCAGGCTCATGGCTTCCGGTCCGCGCTGCGGCCTTGGCGAGATCAACCTTCCGCCTATGGCCCCCGGCTCATCGATCATGCCCGGCAAGGTCAACCCCGTCATCCCCGAAGTGACCAACCAGGTATGTTTCAAGGTGATAGGCAACGACACCTGCGTGACTTTCGCCGCCGAGGCAGGTCAGCTCCAGCTCAATGTCATGGAGCCCGTAATCGCTGAGAGCATCCTCGAGAGCCAGACCTGGCTGATGAACGCCATGGACACTCTCCGCACGAAGTGCGTGGACGGCATCACCGTCAACGCCGAGCACTGCTTCGACATGGTCAGGAACTCCATCGGCATCGTCACGGCCCTCAACCCTTACATCGGCTACAAGACCTCGACCAAAGTCGCCAAGGAGGCCCTCGAGACCGGCCGCAGCGTCTACGATCTTGTGCTTGAGCACGGCTACATGTCCAAGGAAAAGCTCGACGAGGCGCTCGACCCCAGAGCGATGACCGCCTCGCACGAATTCATCAAATAAAAGGATCTCCCCTGAGCGGGGAGATTTTTTTTGCCGTTAACAAAATGCCAGCCCGTGCGTCTTATTATCGAACCGGTTTTTGTAAATCATGAAACGACTACTGCTGATAATAAGTATCCTTATCCCCTTCTCGGCTTATGCCGGAGGAAGCGTATCAAGAGCAAGAATCAACCATATAGTCTCTGAGTGCCGGGCCTGCGAAGGCTCAGAGGTGGTCCACGTCGGCTGGCTTGGCACTGCCGCAATAAGAGGCATAATACGCCTCGCTGCGATGGACGATCCGGACGCACGTGAAGCGCTCACACTGCTTCGCGGGGTCAGGAGCCTTTCCGTCGTCGATTTCGAAGACTGTTCGGAATCGGACAAGGCAAGGCTCAGGAGCCGGATCAGTGCCGCACTCTCTGATGGAGAAATGCTGATCGAAGTCGCTGACGGGCAAGATAAAATGCGCATCTACGGAGTAGTGAACGAGAAAACCGAATCCGTAAGGGATTTTGTGCTCTATACTCCGGGAGACTGCGCCCTTATCTGTCTTTTCGGCACTCTGCCCATTGACACTGTCAGTAAAATAGCAGCCAATGACTGAGTCCGCATTCAACAGGGATTACCTTCCGCTTGCTCCGACCCTCTACCGGATCGCCTTCTATATACTGGAAGACCAAAGCGAAGCGGAGGATGCCGTCCAGGAACTCTACCTCAAGCTTTGGGAGTCCGGCGGAGCCCTGGACCATATCAGCAATCCTAAAGCATACTGCATAAGGGTGCTTAGGAATCTCTGCCTCGACAGGATACGGCGGGCAGTCCACCTCGAGTTCCCCCGGGAACTGCCCGACGAAGACTTCGCCCCGGCCCCTGACGATATCATCGATGCCCGGAGGCGGCTTGAGAATGTGCTGGAAGCGGTGAAATCGCTTCCCGAGCGGCAAAGGAAAGTACTGGTCCTGCGCACGGTAGACGGTCTCTCTTACGAGGAGATAGCAGCGCAGACCGGAATCAAT
>CAMNNY010000040.1 GCA_946546175.1 uncultured Bacteroidales bacterium | reverse complement strand
GAGAGGTCCGCCTTGTCGGCCTCGAGTTCCTTGACCATCTTGTAGTCTTTGGTGGCGACTATTGCGAGAGCCACTCCAAGGCCTACGGCGACTATTGCGAGAGCGGTGACGGCAAAGCCGTTACCCTTTTTCTTTTCCGCTTTTTCCCTTTCAATTCTTGCGATGGGATCTTCTTTTTCCATAATTCTTTGTTTTGAACGGCACAAAGATACAAAAAAGAGGCCAACTCCCGCGAGTCGGCCCCCTTTTTGTGTCGGGACTTTTAGTCGCCGAATGAGAAACGCTTGAAGACGACAATCTTGGCCTCCTTGTCGGCGGCTGCGAGAGCCTCCTTCACGGAGATGTGGTTGTCTGCCATCTGGTACTCCTGGGCCTCGAGGGTCTGCTCCTTGAAGAACTTCTGGACGCGGCCGTTTGCGATGTTCTGGATCATCTGCTCAGGAAGGTTGGCTGCCTTCTCGGCGCTGACCGTCTTGATGATCTCGCGAGCCTGCTGAGCCTGCTCGGGAGTGAGCCAACCCTTGGCGGTGTTGGACTCGATGTGATCCTCGCTGTCGACATGGGCGGGGTTGATGCCTGCTTTTTTGAGAGCGGCGTCAACTGCCTTCTGTACCTGCTCTTCCTTGGTCTTCTCGATAGCGATCTTGCGCTCGTTCTCGACGACCTCTGCAGGGCAGTCCTCGGCGCTGATAGCGACGGGGTTCATCGAAGCGACCTGCATAGCAACACCCTTGGCGATGTCGGTGGGGACTTCCTTGCTGAATCCTACGAGTGCGCCGAGCTTACCGGTGAGGGTGTGGATGTACTCCTTGATGAAGGGAGCCTCGACGAGTGCGTAGTAAGCGAGGACGTGCTTCTCGCCTGTCTTTCCGGTCTGGGCCTCGATAGCCTCAGCCACGGTGTAGCCGTCTGCCATCTTGCAGGCCTTGAGGGCCTCTACGTCGGCAGGAGCCTGGGCGATAGCGATGTCAGCGATGGCGTCTGCCAGGGTCTGGAAGTCGGGGGTGCGGGACACGAAGTCGGTCTCGCAGCCGAGGGCGACGAGGATACCCTTGCCGCCAGCGATGCGTGCCTTCACGGCGCCCTCTGCGGTCTCGCGGTCGGCGCGCTTGGCTGCAACCATCTTACCCTTCTCGCGGATGATGCCTACTGCCTTGTCGAAGTCGCCATTAGCTTCCTCGAGGGCTTTCTTGCAGTCCATCATACCTGCAGAAGTCATCTTGCGTAACTTCATTACGTCTGCTGCTGTAATTGCCATAGTGGTTTATCTGTTAACAGTTAATAAATGGATTATTCCTCAGTGGCAGGAGCCTCAGCTTCGACCTCAACCTGCTTTGCGCCCTTGCGTGCGCGGAGCTTGCGGTCGGTAGTCTTTACGACTTCCTTCTCTTCGGCTGCAGCTTCCTTGTCCTTCTCGAGCTTGCGCTCCTCGAGACCTTCCTGGATGGCGCCGCAAACAGCGTTGAGGATAACCTCAATGCTCTTTGTTGCATCGTCGTTTGCCGGAATCACATAATCAATCGGGGTAGGATCGCAGCAAGTATCAACCATTGCGAATACCGGGATGTTAAGACGATTGGCTTCCTTCACGGCGTTGGCCTCTTTCTGGACGTCGATGACGAACAGGGCTGAAGGGAGGCGGCTCATGTCGCGGATCGAACCGAGGTTGAGCTCAAGCTTGGCCCTCTGGCGGTCGATCTGGAGGCGCTCACGCTTTGCGAGCTTCTCGAAGGTGCCGTCCTCTTTCATCTTGTCGATGGTGGACATCTTCTTGATGGCCTTGCGGACGGTGGGGAAGTTGGTAAGCATACCACCGGCCCAACGCTCGGTGATGTACGGCATGCCAACTGCAGCGGCTTTCTCGGAAACGATTTCCTTAGCCTGCTTCTTGGTGGCTACGAAGAGGATCTTGCGGCCGGATTTGGCCAGTTCCTTCATCACTTCGGCAGCCTCGTCGACTTTGACGACTGTCTTGTGCAGGTCGATGATGTGGATTCCGTTCTTCTGGTCGAAGATGTACGGAGCCATCTTAGGGTTCCACTTACGGGCAAGATGTCCGAAGTGAGCACCTGCATCAAGCAATTCTTGGAAATTTGTTCTTGACATTTTTGTTGCTTTTTAATTGTCTCTTTTCATCAATCTCCTGGTAGCGGCCTAGCCGGTCCAGGCGATTTTCCGCAGTGCGGCAACATCCCAAAATGAGGGGAAGTTTAACAACCGCAACTGTACGAAGTAAAACAGTGATGAATTGTAATAACTAACGTTTGCTGAACTGGAAGCGTGCGCGTGCGCTGGGCTGGCCGGGTTTCTTGCGCTCAACCTCGCGGGCGTCGCGGGTGAGGAATCCTGCTGCCTTGAGTGCCGGACGATATGCTTCCTTGTCGATCTCGCAAAGTGCGCGGGAGATACCGAGACGGATAGCCTCTGCCTGACCCTTCACGCCACCGCCAACGATGGTGATCTTGGTGTCGAACTTGCCGGCTGTCTCAGTAACTGTGAACGGCTGGTTCACGATGTAACGGAGAGCGTCCTCCTTGAAGTAGTCTTCGAGGGGGCGGTCGTTGATCGTAATGTTGCCTGCACCTGCCGAGATGTAAACGCGAGCTACAGCTGCTTTACGTCTTCCAAGGGCGTGTGTCTGTTCCATTTACTCTGATTAGATTTCGTTTAACTTGATTTCTGTAGGGTTCTGAGCCTGGTGCGGATGCTCTGCGCCTGCGTAGACATGCAGGTTCTTGAGCTGCTGAGCACCAAGACGGGTCTTGGGGAGCATACCCTTGACTGCTCTCCTGACGAGTTCGGCGGGTCTCTTCGCGAGAATCTCCTTGGGTGTCGTGAAGCGCTGTCCTCCCGGATATCCGGTGTAGCGTGTGTAGACACGGTTTGTCATCTTCTTTCCCTTGAGGGCTACCTTCTCGGCGTTGATCACGATGACGTTGTCACCGCAGTCGACGTTGGGGGTGAACCCGGGCTTGTTCTTACCGCGGAGGATAAGCGCAACCCTTGAAGAAAGACGACCAAGAGCGAGATCTGTCGCGTCAATAACCACCCACTTCTTGTCGACAGTTGCCTTGTTGAGCGAGACTGTCTTGTAGCTAAGTGTGTCCATTGTCTTGATCTTTACGGTTAATACTTACTTTAATAAAAAATGCGATCCCTACTTTTATAGGGGTCGCAAAGGTATAAAATATTTTCGAAACTACAAAACTACACTGTAAGGATATCTTTTTCCTTGGCGGCGACAAGGGTGTCGACGTCCTTGACTTTCTTGTCGGTGAGTTTCTGGATTTCGTCTTCGGCTTCGTGCTGGGCATCTTCGCTGATGGTGCCGGCTTTCTGGGCCTTCTTGAGGGCCTCGATGGCGTCGCGGCGGGAGTTGCGGATCACGACCTTGGTGTTTTCGCCTTCGCCTTTGGCCTTCTTGACGAGGTCCTTGCGGCGCTCTTCGGTGAGCACGGGGACTGTGCAGCGGATGACCTCACCGTTGTTGGAGGGGGTCAGGCCGATGTTGGAGTCGATGATGGCCTTCTCAACTGCCGGGATGAGCGAACGGTCCCAGGGCTGGACCATGAGGGTCCTGGCATCGGGGGCGGAGACAGCTCCGACCTGCGGAAGCGGGGTCATCGAACCATAGTAGTTGACCATGACCTTGTTGAAAACCGCGGGGTTGGCCTTGCCGACCCTATAGTCTTTGAGGCTGGCCTCGAGGAATGCCACTGCATCCTGCATCTTGGCTTCGGCTCCGGAGATGATGTCTTTTTCGATAGCGGATAACATACGCGTGTATTATATTATAGGTTAGACTTACTTGTGGACTATAGTGCCGACCTTGCCGCCTTCGAGAAGGCTCCGGAGGGCGCCGGGCTCGTCGATATTGAACACCACGATCGGCACGTCTCCCTGCTCGCAGAGAGCGAATGCGGTAGCGTCCATGACCTTGAGGTGGTCGGCGAGGGCTTTGTCGAAGGTGAGCTCGTCGTACTTGACGGCGGTGGGATCTTTCTCGGGGTCGGCCGTGTAGACACCGTCGACTCTCGTGCCCTTAAGCAGGGCGTCCGCACCGAGCTCGAGCGCGCGTAGGGCTGCGCCGCTGTCGGTGGTGAAGAACGGGTTTCCGGTGCCGCCGGCGATGAGGGCTACACCGCCCTCGTCGAGGACCTTCACGGCTGCGTCGCGCACATAGTAGCGGGCGATCGGCTCCATCGGAGTGGCGGTGAAGACTTCGGCTTTGATTCCGCGCTCGCGGATGAACTGGGCTAGGGCCATGGAGTTGATGACGGTGGCGAGCATGCCCATCTTGTCGCCGTCGACCCTGTCGAAACCCTTGCCCGTGCCCTGAAGGCCGCGGAAGATGTTGCCTCCGCCGTTGACGATTGCTACCTGATGGCCGCTTCTGACGGCGCTTACTACCTGGTCGGCATATGCGGCGATGCGGGACTCGTCGAGGCCCTTTCCTGAAGGACCCCCGAGGCTTTCGCCGCTAAGTTTAAGAAGAACTCTTTTGTACATATGAGCAAATTTATCCGAAAATTACGAATCTTGCAAGATTTGGATTATATTTGCACGTCTTAGATAACAAATAAAGGACGATATACTATGTTCATGATCAAATCATCCATCGGCAGGAAGTTCATCCAGGCTGTCAGCGGCGCCTTCCTTATCATCTTCCTGCTCCTCCACGCAACCATCAACTTCTTCTCCGTCATCGACAGCTTCACCGGCAAGTTCGGCATCGCTGCAGCAGACGACAAGCTCTTCACCGCAGGTGATGGCCTGTTCAAGCTTGGTTGCGACTTTATGTCCACGCCGGTCATCAGCATAATGGTACCGGTCCTGGCACTAGGCTTCCTTGTGCACATTGGTTACGGCATCTGGCTCTCGATCCTCAATGTCAAGGCACGCGGCGGAGTCAAGCGTTACGAAGTAGCCTCCAAGGCAAAGACTGATTCATGGTCGTCAAAGAACATGCTCGTCCTCGGTCTCGTCATCCTCGGATTCATCTTCTTCCACCTCAGCCACTTCTGGGCCAAGATGCAGCTTCCCGAGATGTTCGGTATCGGCACCTTCGAGAACAACCCCTACCTGCTTCTCTGCACCACCTTCGGCAACCCCTGGATCCTTTGCGGTTACCTTCTTTGGTTCGTGGCACTGTTCCTCCACCTCACCCACGGCTTCTGGAGCATGTTCCAGACTGTCGGCTGGGACGGCAAGGTCTGGTTCAAGCGCCTCAAGGTCATAGGCGTCATCGTAGCGGCTCTCATCTGCCTTATGTTCGCCGTTACCGCCATCAACGCAGCTATCCAGGCTCCCAACTTCATTTAACGATCAGACCCTCAGAGCATAATCCCGCTTCGAGGCTGTGCCCCGGAGCGGGATTTACCGTAAAACGATGAAGATAGGACCGATAGATCTTGGGGAGCGTCCCGTGCTGCTGGCGCCGATGGAGGATGTGACAGACGCATCCTTCAGGGTGCTGTGCCGTGAGCAGGGCGCAGCCGCCGTCTACACGGAGTTCGTCCCCTCCGACGGGCTCATCCGCGACGCCTCCAAGGCGATCGCCAAGATGCGCACGCGCGAAGACGAGGCTCCGGTGGGCATCCAGATCTACGGGCATATCCCCGAGTCCATGGTCGAGGCCGCGCGTATGGCCGACCATGCCGCCGAGATCGCCGGCGGCCACGGGGCGGACATCATCGACATCAACTTCGGCTGCCCGGTCACCAAGATCGCGGGCAGGGGAGCCGGTTCGGGCATGATGCGTGAGCCCGACAAGATGGTCGCCATCACCAAGGCGGTGGTCGAGGCTGTGGGCAAGCCCGTGACCGTGAAGACCCGCCTGGGCTGGGACGACAGCTCCAAGATCATAGTCGAACTCGCCGAAAGACTGCAGGATGTCGGCATCCAGGCCCTTACGATCCATGGCCGCACGCGCTGCCAGATGTACCGCGGGCAGGCCGACTGGTCGCTGATCGGTGCAGTCAAGAACAATCCGCGCATGCACATCCCCATCATCGGCAACGGCGATATCGACTCGGCACAGAAAGCGCTGGATGCGTTCAACCGCTATGGGGTGGACGGAATCATGGTAGGACGCGCGACCTTCGGGCGGCCGTGGATCTTCCGCGAGATCCGCACCCTGCTCGACACGGGTGCGCCGATGCGGGAGCCCACGGTCCGCGAAAAGGTCGCGCTGGCCCGCCGCCACCTCGCGCTTTCGCTTGAGCTCAAGGGTGAGCCCCGCGGCATATACGAGATGCGCAGGCACCTTTCTTGTTACTTCAAGGGCCTGCCGGACTTCAAGGAGACCCGCATCAGGATGGTCACCACCCTCGATGTTGCGGAACTCTACGGCATTTTGGACACGATAGAAGAAAAATATGGGGATTTATAGGCTGATTCTGAAACTGCGCCACCGCGCGTACGACAGCGGCCGGAGGCCGGTCGCCGAGGCGGACGTGCCCACGGTGTGCGTGGGCAACGTCACGGTCGGCGGCACCGGCAAGACGCCGCACACCGAGATGATACTCCGCATGCTGGAGGGCCGTCGGGTGGCCGTGCTTTCGCGCGGCTATGGCCGCAGGACCAAGGGTTATCTTGAAGTCGACCCTTCCGGGCTTGCCGAGACGTACGGCGACGAGCCCCTGCAGATAGCACGTAAGTTCCCGTCCGTTCGAGTTGCTGTCGACGAAGACCGCGTTGAGGGTTGCAGCAAGTTGGGCGCGTGCGACTTGATAGTGCTCGACGATGCATTCCAGTACCGGGCGCTCAAAGCCGGCCTCAATATAGTTCTGGTCGATTACTCGAGGCCTGTTTTCAAAGACAGTCTGCTGCCTTTCGGGAGGCTGCGCGATCTGCCGGAGCGGATTTTCGAAGCGGATGTGCTGATAGTCAGCAAATGTCCATCAGAGCTCTCTGATGAGCAGCGCGCCGCTTTCGCTTCCGGCTTGAAACTCTCCGGATACGATCCGAAGACTTGCTGCGCATTGACTCCTTCGGGGCGCAGGATCAGGCTGCTTTTCTCCAGGATGGTTTACGGAGAACCTTATATGATATTCCCTGAGGGGGATCCGGCTTTTGCCTGCGCCGAGGAGGCAGTCGCGATAAGCGGAATAGCGCGAGGCGATGTTTTTCTGCGCCATGTCGGCGAGTCCCACAAAGTAGTCAAGGCGTTTTCTTTTCGCGACCACCATCCGTTTTCGGTGGCGGACTTGAGAAGTTTCAGGATGGCTACGGTAGAGTCTCCCAAGGCGGGAATTGCCACTACCGAGAAAGATGCCCAGCGCCTGCTTGGGTGCGCTTCGCTCGACGCCTCCGTGCGGAAGCGTCTGTATGCTATACCTGTTGAGGCTGAGTTCTTGTCTTCGGCCGAAAAAGATTTATTCTCCGGGCTCCTGGAAGAGTTCGTAGAGCGCGGTGTCCAGGCGCACGATCTCCTTTAGCCTGCCTTCCATCTCATAGCCGCCCAGGTTTCGAGTGAAGTAGACCTTGTCTTCGAACATGGCCGTGATGCGTGCGAGGGTCGAGGCCTTGCGGAAGACCAGGTTGTCTTCGGAGTCGCGGCTGACAAGGATGTAGCCTTTTGCTTCGAGCGTCTTCGTTATGGTCGGGATTATTTCGTCCGCCGAACCTCTTGCGCTGATGGTGCGTCTGCCGTAGCCGAAACTCGGGTAGACGGCGGCGAAGGCCAGCACGATTAGGGCCATTTTCCATAGGGAATTGTAGCCGTCTTTGAGCATGGACTCGAGGGGGGCGCCCTTGGCGGTAATCAGGTAGATGGCTGCTACGAAGAGTATCAGGATGATCGTCAGGTAGACGAAGTATTTGAGTGAGCGGATGATGTATTTCATGA
>CAMNNY010000039.1 GCA_946546175.1 uncultured Bacteroidales bacterium | reverse complement strand
TCGTCTACGGTCACCTCGGTTCCCGCATACTTCCCGTAAAGGACTGTGTCACCGACCTTTACTTCCATCGGCTCATCCTTTTTGCCGGGGCCGGCCGCAACGACCGTTCCCTGCTGGGGTTTCTCTTTCGCTGTATCGGGCAGATAGATTCCCGATGCTGTCTTGGTCTCGGCCTCCTTGGGCTCGATCACGACTCTGTCTGCAAGTGGTTTGATCATGGTTTATGTGTGTTTTGTCAAAAATTCAAACTGCGCCGGGGGTCACCCGACGCAGTTGATAACGGCAATGCCCGTGCCAGTGACATTTTGTCACAATCAATACGCAAAGAGCGGACGGCCTTCGGTGAGGCGGCGCACCTCTGCGCGAACGCGGGCGAGAAGTTCGAGATGTTTGGGGGCGGTGATAGGATCGCTGGCCTTGGCCTGAGGATCGAGCCAGGTGGAGCATGAAGTCAGCACCTCGTCGATGAGGGCGACAATCTCCGGCATATCCTCTTCCTTGAAGCCGCGGGTTGTGATGGCGGGAGTGCCGATCCTGAGGCCAGAGGTGAGGAACGCGCTGCGCGAATCGTCAGGAACCATGTTCTTGTTGACCGTGATGTCGGCGGCGACGAGTTCGCGCTCGGCGACCTTGCCGCTCAGGTTGGCGAACTTGCCGCGGAGGTCGATAAGCATGAGGTGGTTGTCGGTCCCACCGCTGACTATCTTGTAGCCACGGTCGAGGAAGGCCTTCGCCATCGCGGCAGCGTTGGCAACGACCTGCATCTGGTACTGGGCGAACTCCGGCTGAAGCGCTTCATAGAAAGCGACTGCCTTGGCGGCGATCACATGCTCGAGCGGACCGCCCTGGATGCCGGGGAAGACCATGGAGTTGAGCACGGCGCTCATCATCTTGACCTCGCCCTTGGGGGTGCGGCGCCCCTGCGGATCCGGGAAGTCCTGCCCGAGGAGGATAATGCCGCCGCGCGGGCCGCGAAGGGTCTTATGGGTAGTGCTGGTGACGATATGGGCATAGCGGACAGGGTTCTTCAGCAGGCCGGCGGCGATGAGTCCGGCTGTGTGGGCCATGTCGATCCAGAGGATAGCCCCTACCTCGTCGGCAATCTGCCTCATGCGCTCATAGTCCCACTCGCGCGAGTAGGCCGACGCCCCGCCGATGATCAGCTTGGGCTTGTTCTCAAGGGCGAGCTGCTCCATGCGGTCGTAGTCGATAAGGCCGGTCTTGGGGTCGAGCCCGTAGGGCACGGCGTGATACAGCAGGCCGGATGCGTTGACGGGCGAGCCGTGGGTAAGGTGGCCGCCGCAGCTGAGGTCGAGCCCCATGAAGGTATCGCCCGGATTGAGGATGGCCATGGTCACTGCCATGTTGGCCTGCGCGCCCGAATGCGGTTGGACGTTGGCCCAGCAGGCTCCGTAGAGCGCTTTCAGACGGTCGATTGCGAGCTGCTCGATCTGGTCGACGACCTGACATCCGCCGTAGTAGCGGTGTCCGGGGTAACCTTCGGCGTATTTGTTGGTGCAGACCGAGCCCATGGCCTGAAGGACCTGGTCGCTCACATAGTTCTCGGATGCAATAAGTTCGAGGCCGCTTGCCTGACGCTCGCGCTCATTCTCAATGAGGCTGAATATTTGTTTGTCCTGTTTCATGATCGGTTATTAATTAGACAAATATAATCATTAAATTTGCCTTCGGCAATCGTTATGGACCGAAAACTTCTAAACAGCGAACTGGGGCGAGTGAGTCCCGAACAGTACAGGGATCTTCCCGAATCAGGGATGGTCGTGGTGCTTGACAACATACGCAGCGCCCACAACGTGGGCAGCGCCTTCCGCACGGCCGACGCGTTCAAAGCCGACAAAGTCTGGCTGTGCGGCATCTGCGCCTGCCCTCCTTCGGCCGAAATCCACAAATCGGCCCTCGGAGCCGAAAGCAGCGTGCCTTGGGAACACGCCGAAGACACGCTCGAACTGGTAGGCCGGCTGCGCGAAGACGGTTTCACGGTGGTGAGCGTGGAGCAGACCGAACATTCGCTCTCGCTGGAGAAGTTCGCACCCGCGCCCGGAAAGCGGTACGCCTTCGTGTTCGGGAACGAGGTGGACGGGGTGCAGCAGGGCGTGGTTGATGCTTCGGATTTTGCCCTCGAGATACCGCAAGACGGCACCAAGCATTCGCTCAATGTGAGTGTCAGCGTCGGTGTTGTCCTGTGGCAGTGGCGGTCACGGCGTCCCTGACGGAGCCGTGAGCGAGAAGAAGCGCCTTTGCCTCTTCGTAGTCGGTGATTCCGGTTTCTGACATCACCATTCGGGTTCCCCTGTCGACAAGTTTGTCGTTGGTGAGCTGCATGTCCACCATTTTATTGCCCTCGACATGGCCGAGGCGGATCATCACGGCGGTGGAAATCATATTGAGTATCAGCTTGGTAGCAGTGCCGCTCTTCATTCGGGTGCTGCCCGTAACGAATTCGGGGCCCACCACGCAGACTACCGGCAGCTCGCACGCAGCCTCGAGCGGGGATCCTTCGTTGCAGGTTATGCATGCGGTCAGAAGACCGCGGCTGCGGGCCTCTTTGACTGCTCCGACGGCATAGGGGGCGCCTCCCGAAGCGGAGATGCCGATAACGGTATCGGCCGGGGTCGGTGCAAACGCTTCAAGGTCTTTCCACCCCTGCACGGGATCGTCTTCCGCTTTCTCGACCGGCGTACGGATAGCCCTGTCACCGCCGGAGATGATGCCTATGAACTTGCCGTCCACGCCGAAGGTCGGGAGTATCTCGGAGGCGTCGGTGATGCCGAGACGGCCGCTCGTGCCCGAGCCCATGTAGAACACACGCCCTCCCCGGGCAACGATCGCGTCGACCAGACGCTCGATCTGCGGGATAGCCGAGCCAACAGCGGCCGGGACGCCCTGATCTTCTTCGTTGATTCCCCTGAGTATCTCCAGGGTTGACATCTTTTCCAATCCGTCGTGGTTCGACGGCGATTCTGTTGTTCGCATACTGCAAATATAACAAAAAACGGCAGGCCTTTTTGGGGACCTGCCGAATACTTAGTCATGACGGTTAGTCGTTCTGCTTGATCGCAGCCTGAGCCGCAGCGAGGCGGGCGATAGGCACGCGGAAAGGAGAGCAGCTGACGTAGTCGAGACCGATCTTGTTGAAGAAGTTGATCGAGTCGGGATCGCCGCCGTGCTCGCCGCAGACACCGCACATCAGGCCCTGGCGCTTGCTGCGTCCGGCGGTGATGCCGTACTCTACGAGCTTGCCGACACCCTTGACATCGATAGTCTGGAAAGGATCGTTGTCGAGGATCTTGTTGCCGAGATAGTCGCCCATGAAGGTTCCTACGTCGTCACGGCTG
>CAMNNY010000038.1 GCA_946546175.1 uncultured Bacteroidales bacterium | reverse complement strand
TTTCTTCTTGAGCACGATGTTGAGCGTTACGAGCGCAGCCGCGATAAGAAGCGAAGGCGTCAGCGCACGGAAGATGAAACTCCAGATAACGTCGGGATTCGTGCCCTTGATCGGCGCGAACAGATGATAGACGATCTCATCGAAAGTGATGTGCCTCCAGATGTCCATCGTCCACAGCATCGCAAAGATCAGAAGTCCAAGCACCAGTGCCAGAACTCCTATGCCGATTATCCCTAGAATGTGCCTTACTTTTTTCATTCCGCGATAATAATAATGGAATTCCCGCTTGTAGTAGACTTGGTAAAAATCTGATTTGCACAAATCAGCAGGGGCGGTTTTTGTGGAATTTGCACCAACGGCGGGGTTCCCGGGTCTGCTTCCGGGCATTCCCGGAGCCTGTCACCGAGCCCGTTAGAAAATTTTTAGCCTTTTGGGGCTGTTTTTTCTAAAAATTGGCTAAATTAGCCTTTTTTTAGATTTTTTCGCCCTTTTTGGCTAATTATTTTCTAACGCGGTCACCCGGGCACAAAAAAAGACCGACTCGAATGAGTCAGCCCTTATGGTGGAGCGGGATACGAGACTTGAACTCGCGACTTTCACCTTGGCAAGGTGACACTCTACCACTGAGTTAATCCCGCGTGCTTGAATATTATATGAGGGAGGTCCTCATTTGTCAACACCGATTTTACAGCAGCCTCAAACACCCGCCGCAGCGAGCCTCCGCAGCCCTTAATCGTCGCCCAGGTCGCTGATGTCCGCGTCGAGCGAGACCTTGACTTCGTACCCGGGCGCGACTTCCTTGACGTCGGCCACTATATGCTCGTAGAGCTCCTTGATGTTGGCCTCGTCAAAATCGATGACGATATCGAACGTGATC
This sequence comes from uncultured Bacteroidales bacterium, assembly GCA_946546175.1. Lineage (GTDB taxonomy): Bacteria > Bacteroidota > Bacteroidia > Bacteroidales > UBA932 > Cryptobacteroides. Next base: position 2,762 of record CAMNNY010000038.1, on the reverse strand, counting down.
CTCTTGCGCTTCTCGTCGATATAGAACCCGTGCATCTGGATAACATTGTCGTGGTCCATAACGAGCCTGGTGATCTCGTTGCGGATGCGCATCGCCTCGTCGTCGCCGGTGTTCCTGGAATAGAGGCCCACTGCCGTAAGTATGATCGCAGTCTCTTCGTAGACCGCCTCGACGATGTCTCTTGTCAGCTGGTCGAACTCCTTGGCGGTAACGGTATCGTCAACTTCAACGTGGAGCGAGCCCAGGAACCTGTCGGGGCCGTAGTTGTGGAGAATGACGTCATAGACGCCGTAGACTCCGGGCATTCTACTTACTATCTCCTTGACCTTCTTGGTATATTCGCCTTCGACCCTGTGGCCGAGCATGTCGTCTACTGCCTCTCGGATCATCTCGTAGCCTGCCTTGAGGATAAAGATCGAGATGAGGATGCTGACATAAGCTTCGGCATTGAACCCGGTCGCGAGGAATATTATCGCTGAGATGAGGACTGCCGTGGACAGGACGGCGTCGAAGAGCGCGTCGGTCCCGGAAGCCTTGAGCAGTTCGGATTTGGCCTGCGCGGCCTTCTTGCGGAAGTACAATCCGAGGAATATCTTGACGATGATCGCCACGCCGATGATGATGAGCGAGACCATGTTGTGGTCGGGCGGTTCGGGAGAGATTATCTTCTTGACGGATTCGACCAGAGCCGTGATGCCGGCGTAGAGGATCAGCAGTGCGACCGCCATCTGGCTTAAGTACTCCACCCTGCCGTGGCCGAGGGGGTGCTTCTTGTCCGGCTTCTTGCCGGCGATTTTCGTGCCGATGATGGTGATGACGGACGAGAGTGCGTCCGAGAGGTTGTTGACGGCGTCCAGCACCATCGCGATGGAGTTGACCGCGAGTCCTGCGGCGGCCTTGAATCCTGCCAGCAGCACGTTCGCCACGATGCCTACGATTCCTGTCCTTACTACTGTCTTCTCTCTGTTTTCCATACGCGCATTATAACAAAGACCGCGCCCGACTTGCATCGAACGCGGAATTGCAACTCAAATTTATCCTACTTTATTCTGCCGGACTGAACATATCCTTTCCGACTCCGCAAATGGGGCAGACCCAATCTTCGGGGATGTCCTCAAATGCCGTTCCGGGTGCGATGCCGCTGTCCGGATCACCAAGCGCCGGGTCGTAGATGTAGCCGCAGGCGCCGCAAACGTATTTCTGCATAGGTGGGTACCTCCTTCTTTTGTCTTTGCCCTATGTATTAAGCATATACGGAAAAGTGTAAAAAAGATACATGTTCAAGTGAATAAATTGTAACTTTGCACGCCGTGCGCATCCCCGGGAAGTCGAAAACCCCGCGGATCCCATAACCGCGGGGCTTTCATCCCTTAACCTATTCCCTTATTCCTATCCCTTTATTCCCGCGCCTGTCTCGCCGGCTGCCTGCGGTAACTTCAGATTCCTTAGGAGGTCTTTCTTTTGTTTACGCCTTAATGATATATTTGTTCTAGGCAACGTTACATATCGGCCTGCGCGGATTAACCGCACGGTTTTCCGCAACCATCGCGAAATAGAGGTGCTATCACATGGGCAGACAGTCTATCAAGGAGAACAAGAACATCTACTTCACCAGCCGCGAGGCAGCCGGCCTCACCAGGGAAGCCGCCGCCGACCGCATGCCCGGCATGGGTCCCGACCGCATCGAGAGGATCGAATCCGAGAAGGTCTACCCCCGCCCGGAAGATGTCACGGCAATGGCTGACGCTTACAAGGCACCCGAACTTTTGAACTATTACTGCACCGCGGAGTGCCCCATCGGCAAGCGCACGGTCATCCCCGTTGACGCCAAGGAACTCTCGCAGATCGCACTGTCCATGCTCAAGTCCTTGGGCGAGTTAGACGCCCGTAAGGACAAGCTCATCGACATCGCCATCGACAACAAGATAGATTCGAGCGAGCTGCCCGAATTCGTCGCGATCAAGGACGCGCTCGCAGACATCGCCATGACTGCCGGAACCATGCAGCTGTGGATAGACAAGATGATCGCCACGGGCGAGATCACCGAAGAAGAGATGGACGCGGCAAGGAAGAGATAACGTTTCCTGTATTTCCAGGCAACAAAAAACAGCCGACCCAAAGGCCGGCTGTTATTATTTCTGTCTTTATGCAAGTCCGAAGTACTGTGCTATGACGAGTGCCTCGTCCTGCGCGAGTTTCTTCAGGTTGTCGTCGTTGAGCATCCATTTCGCGCTGTTGGGGTTCGTGTAGAAGCTGTGCTCGAGGAGAACGCCCGGTACGCCGACTGAAGTGCAGCCCCTGAGAACGCCGTAGTAGTCGCCGTTCTCGCCTACTCTGTGGTAGAGCTGAGCCGGTGCCACGCCCATGTCCTTCTGTATGACCTGCGCGAGCTGCATGCCGATCTTGTCGGCCGAGCCGTTGATGCAGCAGTATGCGGAAGGGTTGGTATACGAAGTGTTCGAGCTTGCATCGGAGTGGATGCTGATGAACAGGTCGCAGCCTTGTGCGGCCACACCTCGGTCGAAGACGCCCATGCTCTCGTACTGGTCGCCTCGGGTCAGCACGACGATGATGCCGTATTTCTCGAGCTCTTCCTTGAGGTAGAGGTGGAACTTCCATGTGAAGTCGGACTCATAGTACTCAGGTACGGAAGGGCTCTGGTTGTACTTGCCGATGTGGCCCGCGTCGAGGCAGACGATGATCTTGTCATCACAGGGATAGCACGGTACCGGAGCGTCACTCTTGATGCCCTCGATATTGCC
>CAMNNY010000037.1 GCA_946546175.1 uncultured Bacteroidales bacterium | reverse complement strand
CCGTCGATAAACATAAATTCGGTCATGGGGTATTTGGCCTGGAGGGACTGTTCGACTCCTTTCTTGTCTGCCTGCTCGCCGAAGAAGACGATTGCTACATCGTGTGAGCCGGCGTCCTCCTTTTCGCAGAGCTCGAGCAGAGCCTGCTTGGGATCAGGGTTGTCGGTGATGATCTCGCCCTTGCAGATACCGACGCAGTCGCCTTCGCGCACGCTCACGCCGTTCATTTCGGTGTCGCGGTTGGCCTTGGATACCATTGCGCAGGTGACAGAGGCGATAGCCTCTTTCTGGGATTCGACAAGGGAGTCGATGTCGTTCTCGCTCTTGTCAAGCGATGCGATCGCGACGTAGCCCTCGCCGACGGTCTTGGTGGGGATGACGATCACCTTCGAGTCTTCGTAGAGGCTTGCCGCCTGGAGGGCGGTCATTATTATATTTGAGTTGTTGGGATAGACGAAAATGCTTTCAGCACCGGTCTTCTTGAAAGCATCCAGGAAGTCCTGAGCCGAAGGGTTCATGGTCTGTCCGCCGCTGATGACTTCGTCGGCGCCGGCTTCGAGAAGGGTTGCCCTGAGGCCTTCGCCGGAAGCTACAGTGACCACACCGTACTTCTTGGTGATCTTGAACTCGGGCTCCTCACGGGCCTGCTTGCGCAGCTCGGTTTCGTTGTGCTGAAGAGCCATGTTCTCGATCTTGAGGGTGAGATACTCGCCCCACCTCTGGCAGTGGTTAAGGATCTCTCCGGGAGTCTTGGTGTGGACGTGGACCTTGACGATACTGTCTTCGCGGAAGCACACTACCGATTCGCCGGCGGCGGTAAGGTAGTCGCGGATTTCCGACACGTCGAAACTCTCGAGGTCGACCTTCGATGACTGAAGGCGCAGCAGGAACTCGGTGCAGTAGCCGAATTCGAGCTGGTCGTCGGGTCCGAAGGCACTCAGGTCAATCTTGCCATGGGCCGCCTGAGGGGCGGGATTGTCGGGAAGATCTACATCTTCGGGGTTTTCGAGGGCTTCGGCCATGCCGCGCACGATCGAAAGTATGCCCGCGCCGCCGCTGTCGATTACGCCCGCTTCCTTGAGGGTCGGAAGCAGCTCGGGGGTGTGTTCGAGCGAAGCTTCCATCTCGGGAATGAGGTTGGCGAAATACTCTTCGAGGCTGTCGGCGGGTTTTCCGGCAGCTTTTTCGACTCCTTCCCTGAAAACGGTGAGGATGGTGCCTTCGACCGGCACGGAGACTGCCTTATAAGACTCCTCCACGCCCGAGGCCATGGCGGCCTTGAAGGCAGGGAGGTCGGCCTGACCGACCCCTGCGAGGCCCTTGCCGATCCCGGCGAAGATGCGCGAGAGGATGACGCCGCTGTTGCCGCGGGCGCCAAGAAGCATGCCTGAAGATATAGATTTGGCGGTTTCGCCGAGATTGTCCGAAACGGTTGCGTTCTGACAACCGGAGTTGATTGTCATGAACATGTTGTCGCCTGTGTCGCCGTCGGGGATGGGGAAGACGTTGAGGTCGTTGATCACGTCTTTGCTTGCGTGAAGATGCGAGCACCCCCTGCGGACCATACCCAGGTAACAGGTTGAGGTAATAGTACTTGTTTTCATAATTCAAGGCAAATGTAGTTTCTTCGCGCGAGAAATTCAAAAGTTCGTGGTGAATCGTGGGCATTAGTGGCGAATGATAAGTAATTCTCGAAAAAATCACTATATTTCGAAACAATTATTGTTTATGAAGAGAACCGGTACTTTTCTGATAACCACACTGCTTGTCCTGACCTCTGTCTGCGGATGCCGCTCTGGCCGTGTCCCGTCACGAAACGCACAGACAGAAGAGGCCCTGCTGGACACCGTCCAAAAATACACGACCCGCTATTTTACCGACTTCGCCGAGCCGTCTTCGGGTCTTGCCCGCGAGCGCTCCAACGACTTCCGCGACGCCGACATCATCACCACGGGGGGCTCCGGCTTCGGTATCATGGCAGTTATAGCCGGCATCGAAAGGGGCTACATCTCCCGCGAGCAGGCTATGGGGCAGTTCGACAAGGCTCTCGGATTTCTCGAGAAGGCCGAACGTTTCCACGGCATGTGGGCTCACTGGTACGACACGCGCACGGGCAAGGTCTATCCTTTCAGCCATTACGACGACGGGGGAGACCTCATTGAGTCGGCCTTTCTTGCCCAGGGTCTGCTGGCCCTCAGGCAGTACACGCTCGCAAGTGAGCTGGAGATAGCTGCGCGAGCCGACAGGCTATGGCGCGAGATGGAGTGGGACTGGTACACGCGCGGCACTGATTCCCTCTACTGGCATTGGTCCAAGAACTATGGCTGGAAGATGAACCACAGGGTCAAGGGCTACGACGAATGCTTCATCGCCTATGTGCTGGCGGCATCATCGCCGACTCACCCTGTCGGCCGCAAGGTCTACGAAGCGTGCTACAAGAATTCACCTTATTATTATAACGGCAAGTCTTACTACGGCATTCCGCTCACCATCGGAATGGAGTACGGCGGGCCGCTGTTCTTTACCCACTACTCGTTCCTCGGACTCGATCCTCGCGGCCTTGGCGACGGCCTTACCGACTACTATGAGCGTGGAAGGGCGCATGCGCTTATCCACCGGGCCTATGCCATTGACAACCCCAAGGGCCATGCCGGCTATGGCAAAGACCTCTGGGGCTTCACTTCCTCGGACGACCCGCTTGTCGGATACTGCTCGCATCATCCCGGAACGCCCGACGAGAACGGTACGGTTTCGCCCACGGCCGCTATCTCCTCGATAGTCTATACTCCCAAGGAGTCAATGGACTGCCTGTGGCACCTCTACTACGACCTTGGCGACAAATTGTTCGGCCCCATGGGCTTCTACGATGCCTACAATCCCTCGCTTCCGGAAGAGAAGCAGGTCGTGCGCAGTTACCTCGCCATCGACCAGGGTCCCATCGCCGTGATGATCGAAAACTACCGCAGCGGGCTTCTGTGGAAGCTCTTCATGAGCGCTCCCGAGGTGGCTGTCGGGCTGAACG
>CAMNNY010000036.1 GCA_946546175.1 uncultured Bacteroidales bacterium | reverse complement strand
TCTGGGGTCGGTAGTCAAGGCTGTCAGCGTGCTCAACACGGGCGGCAAGTTCGACGACAAGGCTTTCAAGAAGTCTGTCGGTCTCAACGGTGTCGGCTCCAAGGCTGTCAATGCCCTTTCCGAGGAGTTTTTCGTCTGTTCCTACCGCGACGGTCAGTTCCATTCTGCAAGTTTCGTCAAGGGCGAGCTTAAAGAGGAGAACGAAGGCCCGACAAAAGAGAAAAACGGCACCCTGATTTCGTTCCTTCCCGACAAGGAGATGTTCGGAAACTTCGCCTTCAACATGGACTATGTGGAGACGATGGTCAAGAACTACTCCTACCTCAAGAAAGGCCTCTCGCTCGTGCTCAACGGAGTTACCTTCCGCTCGGAGAACGGCCTTCTGGACCTCGTCAACGACAACCTCAGCGAAGAGCCGCTCTATCCTCCCATCCACCTCGAGGGCGACGACATCGAGATAGTCCTCAGCCACGGCAATGCCTATGGCGAGAACATCTCCTCGTTCGTCAACGGCCAGAACACCCGCGACGGCGGCACCCACCTCGCGGCCTACCGCGAGGCCATAGCCAAGACCCTCAAGGAGTTCTTCAAGAAGAACTACGCGCCCGAAGACTGCCGTCAGGGCATCGTGGGCGCCATCAGCATCCAGATCCAGGAGCCCAAGTTCGAGAGCCAGACCAAGATCAAGCTCGGCAGCACCTACCTCTGGGAGAAAAACGGCGATGTAGGCCCGACCATCCGTTCGTTCGTCAACGACTTCGTCTCGCGTGAGCTCGACGACTACCTGACCATCCACAAGGAGATAGTCCCGGTAATCGAAGAAAAGATCAAATCCAACCAGCGCGAACGCGAAGAGATCGCCGGCATCCAGAAAAAGACTCGCGAAAAGAACAAGAAGGCGAGCGTCTACAACAAGAAACTCCGCGACTGCCGCTACCACTACAACGACAAGATCACGGACAGGACTCCCCAGGAGATTCAGGACTATATCGACGCCTCGTCGATTTTCATCACCGAGGGCGATTCCGCATCCGGAACCATCACCAAGGCCCGCAACGCCAACTTCCAGGCGGTGTTCTCCCTGAGGGGCAAGCCCATCAACTGCTACAAGGAGAGCCGCAAGAGGGTGGCCGAGAACGAAGAGCTCAACCTCCTTATCTCCGCACTCGGAGTGGAGGACGACCTCGAGAACCTGCGCTACAACCGCATCGTGGTCGCCACCGATGCCGATGACGACGGTATGCACATCCGTATGCTCGTGCTCACCTTCTTTATGAAGTACTACCCCGACCTCATCCGCCGCGGCCACGTGCATATCCTCCAGACTCCCCTCTTCAGGGTCCGCAACAAGAAAGACAATGTCTACTGCTACGACCAGCTCGAGAAGGAGCAGGCCATCCAGAGGCTCAAGACCGGAGTCGAGATCACCCGCTTCAAAGGTCTTGGAGAGATCTCGTCCGACGAATTCGCCGACTTCATCGGCGAGGGCATGCGCCTCGACCACGTCAAGCTCGCCGACGAAGAGTCCATCGCCGAGATTATGGAGTTCTACATGGGCGACAACACCATCGAGCGTCAGAATTTCGTGCGCGCAAACCTCCGCTCCGAAGAAGAACTCGAAGACATCGACATCTGATGAATCAGAAATTCCACAAATTCATCTTTAACAAGATACTCGGCTGGTCGAGCACGGAGCCGATGGTCCCGGAAGACAAAGCCGTCATCCTCGCCGCCCCCCATACAAGCATCTACGATTTCGTCGTGGGCTATTTCTACTACCGCTCCCTTGGGGGCAGGCTCAGGATCATGATCAAGAAAGAGGCCTTCTTCTGGCCGCTGGGGCCCATCCTCAGGCGCCTCGGGGCTTTCCCGATGGACCGCAAGAATCCACAGAGGATGATGATGAGCATCATCCACGAAATGGAGAAGCCCGACACGAAGTGCCACCTCACGATCTGCCCTGAAGGCACCCGCAAGGCTGTTCACAAGTGGAAAACAGGTTATCACACCATCGCGAGGGCCTGCAATCTCCCCGTCTACCTCGCGCATTTGGACTACAAGGCCAAGGTTATCGGCACAGGCCCGCGCGTCGAGCTCACCGATGATGCTCGCGCCGACACCGACCGTATCCAGCAGATGTACGAAGATATGCATCTGACTGCACTTCATCCGGAAGGATACGTCACAAAGTAATATAATCAGCTTACTACTTTTTATGCGCAGTCGCTTCGCAACCCTATTCCGGGCAAATGCGCAAAAAAGTAGTATTCTGATTTTTATATGTAAAAATATATTTCTATATTTGCAGCCCCCAAATGGGGAATGTATAATAATTAACGTATAACAAAATGATCAAACAGTACGAAACCGTTTTCATTGCAACTCCCGTTTTGTCTGACGCCCAGATGAAGGAAGCGGTTGCCAAGTACACTGACCTCATCAAGAACAATGGGGGCGAAATCGTGTACGAAGAGGACTGGGGCCTGAAGCAGCTCGCTTACCCCATCCAGCACAAGACATCAGGATTCTATTACCTGATTGAATTCAAGGCGGAACCCGAGTTCGTAGCAACTCTCGAGACTCAGTATCACCGCGACGAGCGCATCATCCGCTACCTCACCGTAGCTCTTGACAAGGACGCCATCGCTTACGCAGAGCACCGCCGTCAGGTCCGCGCAGCCAAGGCCGCCGCTCCTCAGGTCGAGGAGGCTCCCAAGGCAGAAGAGACCGAAGCAGATGTTGAACCCGAAATCGCAGAGGAGGCATAAACCATGGCAGCTAATGTAGAAAACAGCGGTATCCGCTATCTCAATCCCCCGACCGTCGAGGTTCGCAAGAAGAAGTATTGCCGCTTCAAGAAAGCAGGCATCAAGTATGTGGATTACAAGGACGCTGAGTTCCTCAAGAAGTTCCTCAACGAGCAGGGCAAGATCCTTCCCCGCCGTCTCACCGGTACTTCGCTCAAGTTCCAGAGGAAAGTCGCTCAGGCTATCAAGCGTGCACGCGCCATCGCCCTTCTCCCTTATGTTACTGACCTCCTTAAATAATTATTGAGAGTATGAAGATTATCCTTAAGAAAGAAGTCGCAGGTCTCGGAGAGGCTCTCGACGTAGTAGAAGTCAAGGCTGGTTACGCTCTCAATTATCTCGTTCCTCAGGGATACGCCATCGTCGGCACCCCTTCCGCTCTCAAGCAGAACGAGGAGACCATCCGTCAGAGGGCTCACAAAGAGGCCAAACTCGTTGCTGACGCTCAGGCTCTCGCAGCCAAGGCAGAGGCAGTAGCTATCAAGATCGCAGCCAAGGTTGGCGAAGGCGGCAAGCTCTACGGCGGTATCACCGCTGCTCAGGTTGCTGAGGCTCTCGCAGCTGCCGGCATCGAGGTCGAGAAGCGCAACATCGATGTTCCTGAGATCAAGGCCCTCGGCGAGTACGAGGCAAAGGCCAAGTTCTACAAGGGCGTCTACGCTACCCTCAAGGTAGAAGTTGTAGCCGAGTAATAAGCTCCATGCACATACGTCCGTTGTGATACGGACATTTCCAGAATCCGGCGCGGTCATCTTCCAAGTTGACCGCGCCGCTTGCTTTGCGTCCCCAGTACCACTCTCCGTCAGGGGCGATGATCGCGCGCTTGATGTAGTCCCAGGAAGCGAGGCAACGGTCCATGTCGGCCTGATCTCCGGCAAGCTGCCAGCGGTTCAGGTAGCCAACGACCGACTCAGCCTGCACCCACCAGTCACGGTCTTCCTTGCGGAAGCCGGAAGAGGGGTCGTATTCGCAGATCATTCCATCGAGGGTAAGGCCCTCGGTGGCGGCGTGGGCGAGATCACGGCTGGCGCCGAGGCACTCGAGGTAGAGCAGGCGGTCGAGCGGATCGCCGCTTTCGCAGAGCACATCGGCCGCTTCTACAAGAAGCCAGGAAGTCTCGATGTCATGGCCAAACGACTGCATCGCTCCGTGAAGCTGCCAGTCCACGTCGAAGAACAGCCCAAGGTGGCCGTCCTGCCGGATGATGCGGTCGAGGAAGATGCGAATCAGATCCGACAGTCTGTCGTGCAGCCCTGCATCCTTCCACACACGGTAGAGTCCGGTGTAGGCTTCGAGGATGTGCAGATGGGTGTTCATGGTCTTAGCATAGTTCTCATCCTTGTCTGAGAGCCGCATATCTTCGATAGTCCCCCACTCTCGGGTGCAGGCTTCGATGTAGCCGCCCTTGACCGTGTCGAGGCTATGCTCTTCTATCGAGCGGTAGAGCGCTATGGCCTCGTCGAGAGCCTGCGGATCGCCGGTAGCACGATGGTATTCCGACAATCCGTAGACAGCGAATGCGATGGCGTAGAATTGCTTCTTGGTATCGAGCGGCCGGCCTTCGGAGTCGACGCTCCAGTAAGCCCCGCCCAACTCCCGGTCGATGAAATGCTCGAGGATGTAATCCTTCGCACGCGAGGCTGCTTCCAGATATTCGGCGCTTTTGAGCAGACGGTACGCCTGTGAGAATGTCCAAAGGATACGGGCGTTGAGTATCAGGCCCTTGGGGGCATCGGCATCAAGCCTGCCCCTACCGTCAATGCGGCCGTAATATCCCCCGCGGGGGTCTGTCATCCTGTCAATCCAGAAAGGAAGGATATTGCAGGTCAGCTCCAGAGCCGCCTCCTGTCTGAGTACATTAAGATCCATAACTATCAGCAAATATATCAATATAAATCGTAACTCCGCGAGAAATTATTTCGGCTACTTCCGGCAAGAAGTCCAAAAAAATACTAAATTTGAGGAAAGAATATGAAAAAGACTTTTGCTCTCGCCCTTTTAGCCGCCATGATTATTTCTTGCCAGCCGGATAAGCCTGTACAGCATATCATAGACATACTCAAAAAGGTGCAAGCCGAAGGGAGGGTGCTCTACGGCCACCAGGACGACCTCCTCTACGGCCACGACTGGAACGCCAACGAAGATGGAGACCATACCTTCGAGCGTTCCGACGTCAGGGCGGTCGCCGGAGACTACCCTGCCGTTCTCGGCCTCGAACTCGGTGATTTCGAGCTCGGGAAGACCCGCAACCTTGACGGCAACTACCTTGACCTTACCCGCGAAGCGGCCGTGAAGCACTATCAGAGGGGTGGAATCGTCACCATCAGCTGGCATCCAAACAATCCCGCAACAGGCGGCAACGCCTGGGATCTGACCGGCGGCGACGTAGTGGCCCGACTGCTTCCCGGCGGCGATCTCCACGAAATGTGGATGAAAAGGCTCGCGCTGATTACCGATTTTCTGGAAAGCATCAAGACTCCCGACGGCAAACCGGTCCCGATAATCTGGCGCCCCTGGCACGAACACACCGAAAGCTGGTTCTGGTGGGGTTGGGACTTCTGTTCCGCAAAAGAATTCAACGACTTCTGGATCATGACCTACGACTACATGGTCCGCGAAAGGGGCCTTAAGAACCTCCTGTGGGCCATCTCGCCAAACGGGGTCGAATGGTGGGAGAAGTGGCCGGAGCGCTACCCCGGCGACGATTATGTGGACATAGTAGGCCTGGACATGTACTGCCCGACATGGATGCCCCAGCCGGAAGCTCTTCCTTTCTACATCAAAAGCACCCGCCTGCTTCTGGCTTCGCTCGATGCCTTTGCAAAGGAACACGGTAAGATCCTCGCCTTCACCGAAACCGGCTACGAAGGCCTCACCTACCCTACATGGTGGACCGAAGTGCTCGCTCCGGCAATCAAAGGCTTCCCCATTGCATATCTGCTCACATGGCGCAACTGCAGCGAGCCCCAAAGGCGCGACACCCACTTCTACGCTCCGTTCCCGGGAGGCCCCACGGAGCAGGATTTCCGCGAATTCATAAAAGACAACAATATATCCCTTCTTAACGACATCAAATAACAAGATGGATTGGAACATAACTCTCTCCGAGCTCCGTGCTGATCACGAAAAACTCCTCTCGAAAAAGAACCGCCCTGTCTACTGCGGCGGGGTTTACGAACGCTATGAAAACCCCGTTTTGACGGCGGCCCACGCCCCGCTGGAGTGGCGCTACGACCTCGACCCCAAGACCAATCCGTTCCTGATGGAGCGCATCGGTATCCATGCCGCATTCAACAGCGGCGCCATCAAGTGGGGCGACAAATACGTGCTGGTAGTGAGAGTCGAAGCCGACGACCGCAAGTCATTCTTCGCCGTGGCCGAAAGTCCCAACGGAGTGGATAACTTCCGTTTCTGGGAGCGCCCGATCACCATGCCCGAATGGGGCGAACCCGCCACCAATGTCTACGACATGCGTCTGACCCGCCACGAAGACGGCTGGATCTACGGTCTGTTCTGCGTAGAGCGCAAGGACCATTCCCTCGAAGGCGACCTCTCGGCCGCTACTGCCGCATGTGGCATAGCCCGCACTAAGGACCTCGTGAACTGGGAGCG
>CAMNNY010000035.1 GCA_946546175.1 uncultured Bacteroidales bacterium | reverse complement strand
CGACAGAGTGCTCGGTGAGTCTGGATGAAGACAACCCTGTGTATCCGACAATTGACAATCCGGGCGGACAGACTGTTACTTATTCTTCGAGCGACGAATCCGTCGCGACGATAGACGCGTCCGCCGGCGAGATAACACTTGTCGCCCCCGGTACCACCACCATTACGGCGTATGCCGAGGCCAGCGGCTCCTACTCCGCAGGAAGCGCCTCATATGTCCTCAAAGTCTCCAAGCACACGACCGCTATTTCGTGGAGCGAGACCATAGTCAAGGTGGTGCTGGAAGAAGACTATACGCTTCCCACACTTACGGTAAGCCCAGAGGGACTTTCTGTGAGCTACTCCTCCAGCAATGAGAACGTTGCCACGGTAAGCGATTCGGGCGAAGTGACCCCGGTCGCTGTCGGAACAACCATCATCACCGCAGTATTCGAAGGAGACGAAACATACAAAGCCGCCTCCGCAAGTTATACTCTCGTGGTAGTCAGCGGCGACGATACCGGAGCCGGCGCTTACACCTTCGACTCCACCGGCGACACTTCTTCCGACGACGATATCTCCAACACTACTTTCACCCGCATGATCACCGTGACCTATTCGGGCTCAAGCGCGACGGTCGAGGGTGACTACTACGGCTACGCGTCGGTTAGCGGTGGACATGTCACGGTTACAAACATCGGCAACGACGAGGATATCGTCTACAAACTGACCGGTTCGACAACCAACGGCTCGTTCACGCTGACTTCTTCCAAGAAGCAGGCAATTCTCCTTTCAGGAGTTTCGATAACCAATCCTTCAGGTGCGGCAATCAACAACCAGAGCGGCAAGCGGACCTACGTCGTTGTCGAGGGCGCCAACTACCTCTACGACAGCTCTTCAGCGGCTTATTCCACCGATGCCAACACCGACATGAAGGCAGTCTTCTTCTCCGAAGGCCAGCTCGTCTTCTCCGGCAGCGGCACTCTCACGGTCGAGGCGAAAAACAAGAAAGAGAAGTCTTGCATCGCCTCCGATGACTATGTGCGCATCATGAACAGCCCTACTCTCAAGCTTACGTCCAGCAGCACCACGGCCGGCCATGGCATCAGGGGCAAGGAGTACGTGCAGCTTTCCGGCGGCACGACCGAAATCAGCTCGGCCGCGTCTATGAAGAAGGGCATTATCTCCGAAAACTACGTGCTTGTCGAAAACGGCACTCACAATATCAAGATCACCGGCGGCGTCGGCTATGACAGCGAAGACGGAGAGTATAAGGGAACAGCCGGAATCAAGGCCGACAACTACTTCGGGATGACCGGCGGCACCGTGACCATTACCAATTCCGGCTCCGGCGGCAAGGGTATCCGCGCAGGAAGCGAAGACTTCAACAGTACCGGTGTCATCGAAGACAGTTTCATCAGCGGGGGCAGCCTTACCATCACCACTACCGGCAGCGAGTCCAATGACGTGTCCTGCAAGGGAATCAAGATCGGCTGGGCCGAAGGCACGGAGAACCGCGTCACAGCTCATGACGGCGGAATCACGATCAGCGGCGGAGTCATAAAGGTCTCCAGCGCGAAATCCGAAGGTTTCGAGTCCAAGGATCATTTCACGATGACCGGTGGCGAGGTCTATGTGACTTCCTCGGCTGATGATGCGGTCAACTGCACCGGGGAGATGAAGATATCGGGCGGCTACATCTATGCGAATTCGTCCAGGAACGATGCTCTCGACGCAAACGGCAATCTTACGCTCAGCGGCGGATATGTCTTCGCGGTGACTACGGCGGGCGGTGCCGAAGTAGCGATTGACTGTGCCGAACAGAAGACCCTTACAATCGGCCCCGGAGTTGTGATGGTCGCATACCCGAGCATCGAATCGGGCGCGAAGATGAACCAGAGCTGCTACACGATGAGCTGCACGGCCGGTTCGTGGAACTCGCTCTATAACGGAAGCTCGAATATAGCTGCCTTCAAGGCTCCGAGCGGAGTCTCGACCGTGGTCGTGAGCGCACCCTCGCTTAAGAGCGGCTACAAGGGAGTCAGTGTCGGATCGACCACATACTGCAACGGAATCTGGGCGACCTCGTCAATCTCGGGCGGCACCTCGGTGAGCCTAAGCAGCTACACAGGAGGCGGCGGTCCCGGCGGTGGTGGACGTCCCGGCGGCGGTGGCGGGCGCTGGTAGATTCAGCCTGGGGTGACAAGTGGAGAAAGCGACTGCGGGCAAAACCCCACTTGTCGCTCTAGTCAAAAATCACTATCTTTACGCGATATGAAACGGATAATCCTCATGGCTCTTGCGGCCCTGCTGCTCATTCCGGCGGCAGGCGCACAGGATGCGCAGCAGCAGAAAATCAATAAGAAGAACCTTGTCATCAAGGAGTGGAATACCGATCCCAAGGGGACCAGCAAGGTTCTCGACCATGTGACTACCTTTAATGCCGAAGGAAAGAAGATCGAGGAGATCGAGTACAGTTCCGACGGTCAGAAGTGGCGCAAGCGCTTTGAGTACGGCCCCGACGGGAAGGTTTCCCGTGAGCTTGTCTACGATGGCCGTAACCGCCTTGTCACCTACAAGACCTTCGAGTACAACGAGTTCGGTCGGAAGAAAATGCAATACACCTACAATCCCAAGGGCCGGCTTGTCTCCATCAAGCAGTACGAGTACATAGCGCAGGATGCAGAGTGAGCACGTCAGCTTCAATGCGGCCCTCGAGGCCCTTGCGCCCATCACCCTCGAGGAGATGGACGGCATCAAGCTCATGAACCGCATCGACTCCAAGTATCTCACCAACGAAGAGACGCTCCTCAGAATCCTCGCAGATGCCGCAGCCGCGGGTTACCATGTGCTCACGATCGGGGGCAAGCGCATGACGCGCTACAATTCCATCTATTACGACACCCCTTCGCTGGGCATGTACTACGATCACCGCAACAAGCACCTTGTCAGGCAGAAGGTCCGTACAAGGGCCTATGTCGACGGCGGCCAGGCTTTTCTGGAGATCAAGCGCAAAAACAACAAGGGCCGCACCAATAAGAAACGTACCGAGATCCCTCCGTCTGAGCTGATGGGCTTCGCCGCCGACGACAACGCGGTGGCCTACCTCGCGAAGCATTCGTGGTATACGGTCGCCGACATCTCACCGGTGCTTTCCACCAAGTTCCGCCGCATCACCCTCGTGAACCCTGCAAAGACCGAGCGGCTTACCATCGACACCGCGCTCCTTTTCGAGAACTACCGCACCGGCCGCGTCACCTCCCTGCAGGACGCCGTCATCATCGAACTCAAGCAGGACGGGCGCGCTGCCTCGCAGATGAAGGGCATACTCCTCGACCATAGGGTAAAACCCACCCGCGTGAGCAAGTACTGCGTCGCGGTCACGCTGACTGACCCTGCTGCCCGTGCGGGCCGGTTCAACCTCAAAGTCAGGGCAATTGAAAAAACAATCGGAAAACAAATAACAGCAATATGAGATTCCCCCACATCATGAACTTCATCCAGGACGACATCTCCGCCTTCGGCAGCATAGATCCGGCCGACGATATGCTTCTGGATGTCCAGACCATCACCGACGCGATGATGACCACCGCCCAGAAGATCAGCGAACTCGGTATCCGTTTCGCCCTCAACCTGCTGGTCTGCTGGATTCTTGTACAATTCTTCTACTACAAGAAAAGCAAGAGGCGCGATTACTACTTCACCTTCATGCTTTTCTCCTCGGCTATGCTCATCCTCCTCTACATAATGGGCAATGTTGAGGTAGGAGTGGGTCTGACCCTCGGCCTTTTCGCCATCTTCGGCGTCATACGTTACCGTACGGAGACCGTCCCGATCAGGGAGATGACTTACCTCTTCGTGATCATAGCGCTTGCGGCGGCAAACGGCCTGGCGCCCGTTTACCATGTGGCAGACGTGGCAAACAACCCGCATTATGTGCTTAACTGGGGCAGCGTAGGAGTGATGGCGCTTGTCAACGCCCTCATCATTGTCCTTGTCTGGGTCCTCGAAAGCGACAGACTGGTAAGGCATACCACAACCAAGCTCGTACTCTATGACCGTATCGAACTGATTGTGCCGGAGAAGAGAACCGAACTCATCGAAGATCTCGAAAAAAGGCTCGGCCTCAAGATCGACAATGTCGAAATCGGCCACGTCGACTTCCTCAGGGATGCGGCATTCATCAAGGTATTCTACCGTTTGGAGAAAGGCGAGAGCAACTCCGTAAATACCATCACCAGGGCAAAAGATTACGTGGAATGAGAAAGATAATTCTGGCCATGGCCATGCTCCTTCCGGTCACGGCAGGAGCGCAGGAGTTCGCCGCGCGCTCGAGCGTCGGGGCTGACTACAAAATCGTCAAAGGTTTACACATCGGAGTAGAGGAGGAAGTGCGCTCGGCAGACAATTTCGAGGCGCTCGGAAGCATCCGCTCCACCGCCGAAATCTCCTACAAGGTAAACAAGTACTTCAAGGTCGGCGGCGGATATACCCTCATCAATCCTTACAAGACTAAACTCAACGGATTCGGCGCACATCGCGACCGTCTGTTCCTCGATGCGACGGGCTCTCTTCGTGCCGGCGACTTCCAGTTTTCGCTCAAGGAAAGGATTCAGCTAACCCACCGCAACGACGATACGCTCAATGTCTACCAGAACACACGGAATGCGCTGGCCCTGAAGTCGAAACTGACTGTAAAGTACAAAGGGTTCATGGATTTCGAGCCGTATCTTTTCTTTGAGGCGCGAACCGCCCTCAACGACCCCTGGGGCCAAATCTCCGGCTCCGTGCAGTACAACAGCGACAACGAAGCCTACTACTCTTACGCACATACGGGTTACACCCACATATACTTCAACCGCTGGCGCCTGGGCCTTGGAACCGTCTGGTCGCCCTCGAAGCACCATGAGCTGAGCCTTGGACTCCTTGCCGACTACTGCTCGGACTATGAGATCGATACTAACGGTCCCTCAAAGTGGGCCGAAAAAGGCGTGCGGATCTACTCGGCAACAACCGGATGGGTGGATACCTTCCGCCTGTCCCTGACTGTGGGCTATCAATATAAGTTTTGACAAGACCGAGATTTTCCTTACATTTGGAGACAAACTGAATCATCATGGAAAAAGTAGTAACAGATCAGAATATCAATGAAGTCCTCGCAAGCTCCAAGGTTGTGCTTGTAGACTTCTGGGCAGTCTGGTGTGGCCCCTGCCGCGCTCTTGGCCCGATCGTGGAAGAGATTGCTTCCGAGTATGAAGGAAAAATCGTCGTCGGCAAATGCAACGTTGACGAGGATCAGGACATCTCTATGCAGTACGGAATCCGTAGTATCCCGACCATCATCTTCTTCAAGAACGGTGAGCCTGTGGACAAAACTATCGGACTCGTACCCAAGGAAGAAATTGTCAAACGCATAAACAGTTTGTTATGAAAAAGCTTATCGCAGCCGCTGCCGCCATCTTTATGATCGGAGTCAGCGCACACGCCCAGATTGGTGTCGTTGCAGGTCTTACCTCCAACACGACCAATATCAAAGAAGCCTATAGCGACATAGTCGAGAACCAGTCCGTGACCCAGTATCACGCCGGTATCGTCCTCAAGCTCGGCCTCCCTCTCGGATTCTACGTACAGCCGGGAGTGGTCTACGAGATGAAGGGAGAAACCCTTAAGAACCAGATTGTAGGAGAAGATGTCAGGATCGACACCAAGACAGGCTTCCTCGAGGTTCCCGTGCAGGCCGGTTTCAAGTTGGATCTCGGTGCAGTCGCTCCCTATGCGTTCATAGAGCCTTATCTTGGCTATGCAATCACAACCGAGACTACGACGGAAGCAAAGGATGCCGCAGCGCAGGCTATTATCGAGACCGCAGCCAGCGGGCTCGGCCTTCAGCTCAACACCACCAACTCTGACGAGAACAAGTGGGACGGCCGCAACCGTCTGCAGTATGGAGTGGGCGTTGGCGCAGGAATACTCCTTCTCGACAAGCTCGCAGTTTCGCTCAAGTGGTACTGGGACTTCGGCAGCCTTTACAACGAAGACGGCCAGTCGAGCCTTTCGGCCCAGGCTATGTATGAGCAGGCCAAAGACAACACAGTCTCGGGCATCGCTCTGACCGCATCGCTGTTCTTCTAGAAGACGACAGACAACAGCACTGCAAGCCGCCCGGGGAGCATCCGTGCGGCTTGTTTGCGTGCTTCAGCAAGATAAATGAGTAGGGAAGAGATAACAGTTTTACTTGGAAAAGACTGGTCTGCGCTGCAGACCCTCATTGCCGATACGCTGATTTCCGACATCGGCCTTCTCAATCTTGTCAATGCGGAGATCCTCTCCCACGGCGGCAAGATGCTGCGGCCGATGGTGACAATGCTGGTTGCGCAGGCCTGCGGCGGCATAGGCGAAGACACGCGCCTGTATGCGGCGGCCACCGAACTGCTTCACAACGCGACTCTGCTTCACGACGACGTGGCGGACGAGAGCGACGTGAGGCGCGGGAGGCCCACGATGCGCTCCAGGCTCGGCCCGAGCCGGGCCGTGCTGGTGGGCGACTTCTGGCTGGCCCGCGCCGTCGACCTTCTGCTGAAGGCCTCCACGCGCGATCTTGTCACCGGGATCTTTTCCAAGACTCTCTCGGACCTTGCCGAAGGAGAAATGCTTCAGCTTGAGAAAGCAGGCAGTGCCGGCACTACCGAACAGGACTACTACCGCATCATCTACTGCAAGACTGCTTCGCTCTTCGAGACGGCGGGTGTGAGCGGTGCTGTCTCGGCAGGAGCGCCAAAGGAACTTGTGGATGCTGCGCGCGAGTACTCCTCCGCACTTGGTCTTGCCTTCCAGATAAAAGACGATATCCTCGACTATGCCGGAGACGGCGAGCTCGGAAAGCCTGTAGGCATAGACCTGCGGGAGAAAAAGATCACGCTGCCGCTGCTTTGTGCGATGAAAGATTCGCCCCGCGAAGCGGAAATCAGAAAATCCGTGCTCGAAATAGACGCGCACCCCGAAAATTGCGAAGAGATTCGTAAATTTGTAGCGGAGCGCGCAGGCGTAGAGGCTGCCGGTGTCATCCTCGAAAGTTTCGTGGACAAAGCAGTCAAGGCCCTTGAGGCCTTCCCGCAGAGCCGCTACACCGAAGCCCTTGCCGAGATAGTGCGCTACAACACAGTGAGGAACAAATGAGATTTGCAGACATACAGGGTAATGACGAGCTCGTAAGAGCCTTTGTCGGGATGGTTGATTCCGGCAGGGTGCCCCACGCCATCATGCTCCACGAAGACGACGGCGGCGGGGGAGTGCCCATCGCCCTTGCCTTTCTGCAATATCTCTTCTGCAAAAACAGGGCGGAGGGCGACTCATGCGGCGCCTGCCCCTCCTGCAACAAGGTGGCTAAACTCATCCACCCCGACATTCACTTCATCTACCCCGTCAATACCGGGGTGTCGACCGACTTCGCGGCGCAGTGGCGTCAGCTTGTGCTTTCCAATCCTCTTTTCACGGAGAACGATCTCAGCGAGGCGCTCGGCATCGAAGGCAAGAACGCGATGATAAAGGTCGATGAGGCCAAGGCCGTGCTCGACGTCCTTTCGCTCTACGCCCTTGAAAGAGGTTACAGGGCGCTTGTGATGTACCTGCCGGAGAAGATGAACAAGGAAGCTGCCAACCGCCTTCTTAAAGCGGTTGAAGAACCGCCGGAGAAGACCCTGTTCCTGCTTGTGACTCACAATCCCGACGCCGTGCTGACCACCATCGCATCCAGATGCCTTCGACTGAGGGTGATGCCCCGCAAAGGTGTCGTGCGTTCGGTCGGGCAGGGAGATGACCCTGAACTTATGCGCCGCCTGATGCAGGCGGTCCTCTCGCGCGACCTTATGGGAGCGCTCGAGGCCGGCGAATCGCTCGCGGCGCTCCCTTCGCGCGAAAGGGCGAAGGGCTTTTGCCGGTACGCCGCAGAGAGGCTGCGTCTCGTGTTTCTGCTCCAGCAGGGCCTTGACAGCCTCGTGAATGTGCCGGAAGAAGAACTCCCCGAACTTCGCGACTGGGCGAAGCGAAGTCCCAAAACGTTTCCACGAAAGGCTTCAGACGCGCTCGGACGCGCCATCAGCCTTATTGACCGCAATGTCAACGTAAAGATTATCTTTACAGACCTTGCCGACAGACTATATACTGCAATATGAGTGAGACTATCAACTACGACTGCTTCCGCGGCTGCGTCAAGACGACGACGCCCGAAGGGGAGACAGTCTGCACATACAGGGAAGGCTGCTGTAAGCTTGGCGAGCACAACTATCTGAAAGATGTGGGAGCCAACGAGTATCCCGACATCTTCGAGGTGCGCTTCAAAAACACCCGCAAGGCCTTCTACCGCAACGACAGCGGACAGAGCGTCCGTCAGGGCGACATGGTGGTCGTCGAGGCCGTCAACGGCCACGACCTCGGCATCGTCACCCTCGAAGGACCGCTGGTCCTGCGCCAGATGAAGAGCCGCAGGATCGACCCTGAGACCTTCGAGTTCAAAAAAATTATCCGCAAAGCCCGCCAGGTCGACATCGACAAGTGGCTGGAGGCCACCTCGCGCGAGCAGCAGACCATGATCGAAGCGCGCCGGATCGCCGCCACGATGGGCCTGGAGATGAAGATCGGCGACGTGGAGTTCCAGGGCGACGGCACCAAGGCAATCTTCTACTACATAGCCGACGGCAGGGTAGACTTCCGCCAGCTGATCAAGGTCTTCGCAGAGGAATTCCGCATAAGGATCGAGATGAAGCAGATCGGCGCACGCCAGGAAGCAGGCCTGATCGGAGGCCTCGGAGTGTGCGGACGCGAGCTCTGCTGCGCCAATTATATCACCAACTTCAAGAGTATCGGCACCGCAGCGGCCCGCTGCCAGGACCTTTCGCTCAACCCCCAGAAGCTGGCCGGCCAGTGCGGCAAGCTCAAGTGCTGTATCAACTACGAGGTCGCCACCTACATGGACGCCCAGAGCCGCATACCGAAAGTCAGCGAGCCCCTGGAGTTCAAGGACGGCCTTGCATATCTTCGCAAGACAAATATCCTTGCGGAGACGATGTACTTCTCTTACGACCGCAATTCGGATGAGAACCTCTATCCGCTTTCGGCTTCGGACGTACGCGAGATCATCATGATGAACCGCAACGGCGTCAAGCCCGACACACTCCTTCCGGAGCCGGTCAGCGCCGCGCCGGAGTTTGTGACGGCAGCGGGCGAGGGAAGTATCACGCGCTTCGACAAACCCCGCAACAAGAAGAAAGGCCGTGGCGGAAAGAAATCACGAAATGGGAGGTAGAATCGCGTCGGTTGCGGCAGCACTCTGCCTGCTGGCAGGATGCTCGAGGCCCACTGCCGGGGAGCTTTTTCTCCCCGCACCGCGCAATTCGTACGACTTCCCCCTGACGGTAGAGGACTCCCTCGCGCAGTACGATTTCTCCTTCTTCACGAGGGTGGACTTCGAGTCGAAGGTGTCCGAGCCGCTGAGGCTCGACGTGGCGTGGGTATCGCCTGCGGACAGCAGCGTCTGGCGTGAGACGGTCTATATGCTCGCGGGCTCGCAGGACGGGACCCTTCAGCGCTATCGCACCGGGGTGACCTTCCCCCGCACGGGCAAGTGGACTCTGAAGGTGAGTATGAGCCCTGAGATCAAGGGACTTAGAGGGCTCGGACTCGTTTGGAAAGAAAACGGATGGGACACGATAAACTGAGAAAATTTGCGGAGAACGAGACCTTCTCCTGCCTGCTCCAGCCTTCGGCGGCTGAGCTCCTGTCGGATGGATACTTCAATCTGAAGGACCACCCGATCAAAGGTAATTGGGCCCGGGAGATGTTTGGCCGGGAGTCGGCTGAGATAGTCCTGGAACTGGGCTGCGGCAAGGGTGAGTACACGCTCGACCTTGCGCGCCGCTACCCCTCGAAGTGTTTCATCGGGGTGGATATCAAGGGTGCGCGCCTCTGGAAAGGAGCCAAGACGGCGACCCTCGAGAAGATGGGCAATGTTGCTTTCCTGCGCACGCGAATAGAGTTCATCACGGCGTTTTTCGCTCCCGGAGAGGTCTCTGAGATATGGCTCACCTTCTCCGACCCCCAGATGAAAAGCGAGAATTCACGTTTGTCTTCGCCGCTCTTCCTGGAGCGCTACCGCAAGATGCTCCGCCCGGGAGGTGTCGTCCACCTCAAGACGGATTCGCAGTTCCTCCACGAGTATACCAAGGCGGTGGTGCGGGCCAACGGCCTCGCAATGCCTTTCTGTACGGAAGATTTGTATAAGGACCCCTCGGTTTTCGACCCTGTGGTATCGGAAGTGCAGACTTTTTACGAGAAGATGTTTCTGGAGATGGGCCTTCCCATAACCTACCTTCAGTTCTGTATCGACCACGAAGGGGAATACGTTCATCCTTCGGATTTTGATGAAAAATTCTGGCGTGAAGCCGAAGGACCGCGCAGGTCCTTTGCCCATGCGCCGGCCAAAACAGTGTAGAAAGACCCTATTCCGGGCAAAGGTCACTTTTGAGGCGGGTTTTTCTACCATAGAATGAAACGATATGGCAATTTTTAATTTTTTCGGAGAAGGCGAACACAGGGTGTTCCACTACACGCCGCGCTACTACAACCCTGCGGAGGAGGAGCGCAAGCGCCGCTTCGGCAAGGTCGACGGCACGGCCGAGCGTGAGAAGCAAGAAGGTACCTACAAGCCGGGCGACTACATCCGCGGCTCGCTTCGCGACGGCAAGTACAGCACTACCCGTTCCCACACCAACCGCGCCCAGCGCATAATCGGCGTTATCGGCCTTGTGCTGGTGCTGATAATACTGTTTTATTTCCTCAAGTTTTACTC
>CAMNNY010000034.1 GCA_946546175.1 uncultured Bacteroidales bacterium | reverse complement strand
CCCGCCTACAAGCGCGTGATCTCCAACGGCCTGGTGCTCGACAAGAAGGGCGAGAAGATGAGCAAGCGTCTCGGCAACGCCGTTGACCCGTTCAAGGCCCTCGACACCTACGGCCCCGACGCCCTCCGCTGGTACATGCTCACCAACTCCCAGCCCTGGGACAACCTCAAGTTTGACGAGGCAGGAGTAGACGAAGTGCGCCGCAAGTTCTTCGGCACTCTCTACAACTCCTACTCGGTGTTCGCGCTCTACGCCAACATCGACAATTTCGACCCTGCTGCCGCCAAAGTCCCCTATGGCTCACGTCCGATGTTCGACTGCTGGCTTGTCAGCAGGCTCAACACCCTCTCCGCCAAGGTCCATGCCGCCTACGAAGACTACGATATCACTCTCGCAGGCCGACTCATCCAGGATTTTGTCTGCGACGACCTGAGCAACTGGTACATCCGCCTCAACAAGAAGCGCCTCTGGGGTTCGGGCATGACCGAAGACAAACTTTCGGCCTACCAGACCCTCTATGAAGCGCTGTGCGATGTTGCTCTGCTTTCGGCTCCGATTGCGCCGTTCTTCGCCGAGCGCCTCTGGCTCGACCTCGTACCCGGCTCGGAATCAGTCCACTACGAGCCTATGCCCGTCAGCGATCCCGCTCTCGTGGACGAAGGCCTCGAAGAGAGCATGGCATTTGCCCAGAAGGCATCCTCGATGGTGCTCGCTCTCCGCAAGAAGGTTGGCATCAACGTCCGCAAGCCTCTTGCCAAGGTCGTGATCCCCGTCATCGACGACGAGGTCAAGGCCCACATCGAGAGGGTGTCAGGCATCTTCCTTGCCGAAGTCAACGTAAAGCAGATCGAGTTCCTCCACGACACAACCGGCATCATCACCAAGAAGATCAAGCCCAACTTCAAGACTCTCGGCAAGCGTTACGGCAAGCAGATGAAGGAAATCGCCGCCGCATTCGGCACCCTCACCCAGGAGCAGATTGCTGCGATCGAGCGCGCCGAGGCCGAATACGCCCTTGCTCTTGCTTCGGGCGATGTAGTCCTTACTAAGGAAGACTACGAAATCAACTCCGAAGACATGCCCGGTTG
The DNA here is from genome assembly GCA_946546175.1 of uncultured Bacteroidales bacterium. GTDB lineage: Bacteria > Bacteroidota > Bacteroidia > Bacteroidales > UBA932 > Cryptobacteroides. Next base: position 9,515 of record CAMNNY010000034.1, on the reverse strand, counting down.
GCTCGTCTCCTCCGAAGGCTCGCTTACTGTGGCCCTCGATATCGTGCAGACCCCAGAGCTGATTCGCGAAGGCAATGCGCGCGAACTCATCCACCCTATCCAGACCCTGCGCAAAGACAGCGGCCTGGACGTAACCGACAGGATCGACACCGTGGTCTACGCCGCGGGTGAAGCTTTCGGCGCAATCGAAGAGGCGCTTGCCGCCTTCGGCGAGTACGTCGCAGCCCAGACTCTCTCCAAGAGCCTTGTGCTCAGGCCCATGGGTGAAGCACCTGAGACCGCTGCTACCGTGGAGTGGGACAAGGAATCCATCAAAATCGACATAAAAAAGAACCTATAAAACTTTATTACTATGGCAGAAGAAAAAACACGCTATTCCGATGAGGAACTTGCTGAGTTTAAGGCCATCATCGAAGACATGCTTGCCAAAGCGAAGGCAGAGTACAACACCTACCGCGAGGTAGCCCGCAGCGGCGGTGCCAACGACATCGACGATACCTCCCCTTCGTTCAAGACGGTCGAAGACGACGGAGCCAACCAGCGTTCTAAGGAAGAGGCGAGCCAGCTCGCTCAGCGTCAGTACAAGTTCATCAAGAACCTCGAAGCCGCTCTCGTCCGTATCGAAAACAAGACCTACGGCATCTGCCGTGTGACAGGCAAACTCATCCCCAAGGAGAGACTTCGCCTTGTGCCTCACGCAACCCTTACCGTAGAGGCCAAGGAGATGCTCGCTAAGCAGGGCAAAAACTAGAAAATGAAGATTTCCAAAGGAGCTAAACTTGCCATACTGGGCATCGTGCTCGTCATTATAGACCAGGTCATCAAAGTCCTGGTCAAGGCCAATATGAGCCTCGGAGAAGTCATTCCGGTCTTCGGCAACTGGTTCCGCCTTTGCTTCGTGGAGAACGAAGGCATGGCCTTCGGCATGAAGTTCGGCGGACTTTTCGGAAAGGTGCTTCTGTCCCTTTTCAGGATAGTGCTCACGGGTTTCCTTATCTGGTGGATTTCGAAACTCCTGAAGCGTCCTGACACTCCGGTGGGAGTGCTTGTCGGCCTGACCCTCATCACGGCAGGAGCCTTCGGCAATATCATCGACTGCTTCTTCTACGGTATCATCTGGCCCGAACTCAGACTGGCAGGAGCTCCGTTCGGCTTCATGTTCGGCAAGGTCGTCGACATGTTCAGCGCCACATTCTTCCCGCCCGTATTCAATTTCGCAGACAGTTGTGTCACGGTAGGAGCTTTCTACCTGATTCTTTTCCAGTGGAAGTTCTTCTCACGCGACGACAAAAAAAACTAAAACCAATATGAAAAAAACCTTTATCGCGGCGCTTGCAGCCGCCCTCCTCCTTCCCTTCGGTGCATTCGCCCAGAAGGCAGAAGGCCTCGCAGCAACCCCCCAGATGGGCTGGAACAGCTGGAATAAATTCGGCGTCAACATCAACGAAGACCTCATCAAGGCTACGGCCGACAAGATGGTCGAGCTCGGTCTCGTCGATGCCGGCTACATCTACCTCAACCTCGACGACGGCTGGCACGGCGAGCGCGATGAGCAGGGTTTCATCCAGGTCAATCCCGAGAAGTTCCCTTCCGGCATGAAGGCTCTTGCCGACTACGTCCACTCCAAAGGTATGAAACTCGGCCTCTACAGCGATGTGGGCCCCAAAACCTGCGCCATGTGCGAGGGCAGCCTCGGACACGAATATCAGGACGCATACACCTACGCACAGTGGGGTATCGATTACCTCAAATATGACTGGTGCCACAACACCGACCTCAACCCCAAGGGCGCATACAAGCTCATGAGCAATGCCCTCAAGGCCACCGGCCGCCCCATCTTCTACAGTATGTGCGAGTGGGGCACCAACAAGCCTTGGGAATGGGCTGCCGACATCGCCCACTCGTGGCGTACCACGGGCGACATCTGGCCTTACTTCGACACCATCCCTTCGGAGTTCGACGGCCAGTGGCATGGAGAACCCATCATGTCTCTTGTCGACATTAACGAACCTCTGCGTGCCTATGCAGGCCCCGGCCATTGGAACGACCCCGACATGCTCGAGGTTGGCAACGGCTCGCTGACCATGGCCGAAAACCGCGCCCACTTCACCCTCTGGTGTATGATGGCCGCCCCTCTGCTTCTTGGCAACGACCTTACGACCATGTCCGACGAGGTCCTTCAGATCTTGATCAACAAGGATGTCATCGCCATCGATCAGGATCCTCTCGGCATCCAGGGCCTCAGGCTCAAGAGCGAGAACGGCATCGAGTACTGGTTCAAGCCCCTTCAGGGAGGCGACTGGGCTTTCTGCCTCTTTAATCGCGGCGCTGAAGATGCAGTCGTCAACCTCGACTGGAACTCCCTCGTCTTCACCGACGAGCTCAGCGGCCTGACCTTCAACCCCGCCGGTTGCAAGGCCTACAACCTCTGGAACAAGAAGGCCAAGGCCCGCAAGGCCAAGGGCGTCCAGAAGATCAGCATCCCCACGCACGACGTAGTGCTCTATAGAGTAAGCAGCAAGTAATGACAGAAGCGGTAAGATTTGTCAAATTTCTGGGTTTTTCGATCAGCGCGGGAGTAATTGAACTGGGCTCTTTCGCCCTGTTCAACGAGGTGTTCCACCTCCACTACTGGGTGTCGTACCTGACCGCCCTCGTGCTCTCGGTCCTTTGGAATTTCACCCTCAACAGGAAGTTTACATTCAGGGCGGCCAACAATGTGCCCGTCGCCATGCTGAAGGTCTTCCTTTACTACTGTGTATTCACTCCGCTTACCACCCTTCTCGAGAATGAACTCGCCGGCAACCTCTGGTGGAACGAATACCTTGTGACCATCATCAACATGGTACTGAACTTCGTCACAGAGTTCCTCTTCCAGCGTTACGTAGTCTACGGTAAGGCGGTCGATTCAGCACTCAAAAAGTAACTTATGGGCCTGCTTCTCCTCTATCTCTTCGGCACCATGGCCATCTCGTTCCTCTGCTCCGTGCTTGAGGCGACGCTGATGTCCACGCCCATCTCGTACATTACCCTGAGGGAAGAGGAGGGGTACAAGCCCGCCGTTCAATTCAAAAAATTCAAGACCGAATCGTCGCGCCCCATCGCGGCGATCCTGTCTCTCAACACTATCGCCAACACCATCGGAGCCGCAGGAGTAGGCCGTCAGGCTACCATCCTGTTCGGCTCCGTCTGGTTCGGCGTCATTACCGCCATCGTCACGGTGCTTATCCTCGTCTTCTCGGAGATTATCCCCAAGACCATAGGCACTTCCTATTGGAAGAAACTCATGGGGTTCGCGACCGCAGCTCTTAAGGTGCTTGTGTTCATAATGTTCCCCATCGTCTTTCTGGTTGAGAAACTCACCAAGCTGATCGCCCCCAAGGACGCTGAGGTGTCCGTTTCGCGCGACGAACTTGCGGCAATGGCAGGTGTGGCGGAGGAAGAGGGCGACCTGGAGCAGGACGAAAGCACCATTATCCAGAATCTTATCAACATGGATGAGGTTACGGCTTCCGACGTGATGACTCCGCGCGTGGTGTCGGCGATCGCCCCCGAGTCCATGACTCTGCGCGAGTTCCACCACGACGAGCGCTATCAGCACCATTCGCGTATCCCCGTCTATTCCGACAACGACGAGTATATCACGGGCTACATTCTCCGTATGGAAGCTCTCCAGCTGATGGCCGACGACAAGTTCGACCGCACGCTGGGCAGTATCAAACGCGATATTCCTTCATTTTCCGAAGACAAGCCTCTTGACGAGATTTGGGATGAGATGCTCGCCAAGGATGAGCAGATCGCAGTCGTGATCAACGAGTACGGTTCGTTCCAGGGCATCCTCACTCTCGAGGACGTAATTGAGACTCTCCTCGGCAGCGAAATTGTCGACGAGCAGGACACCGTCCGCGACATGCAGCAGCTTGCCCGCGACCGCTGGACGCGCACGCAGCGCCATGCCGCCGCTCTGGCGGCCAAGAAAGCCGCCAATCCTGCCAAGCGCAGTTGATTATTTCCTAATTCGATGTGCTGTCTGCCGGAGCGGCCGCCGCTGCCGGTGTCATCTGTTGCAGAATTGTGACATTGTCGTCTTCAAGACGGACGCGCATCCATACCGTCATCTTGTCGATATCGTCCTGCGAAAGCAGATGCCTCACCGAGAGAAGAATGATGATTCCTTCCTTGAGCGAGCCGGTCGAAGGGTCTACGGCCTCTGAGCGCGACACGGCGACTGTCTGTATGTCGTTATATTGCGCTGCGATCTCCATTGCAATGACCTTGGCGGGAAGTTCTTTCGCCTTGTATGTCTCCAGCTCAGACTCGAGGTCCTTGACTGTGGCGTTGAGCTCCTGCAGCTTTTTCGCGTTGTCCTGATAGAAATTCTTCAGGAGTTCACCGTCAACACCCGCCCTCACGGCGGCGTCTTCGTGGAAGGAAAGCTGGTTGCGCTTGATTCCGAGCTCTTCCGCATCGAGGTAGATGCTTTCTTTCTCGCCGTCTGAGAGGACCTCGCCTGCGAGGTAGAGCTGAACGGAATGCCCGCGCCTTCCGACCTTCTGGATTTCGTAATTGAAGATGTAGCTGCGTCCGATGGTTTTGTTCTTCTCGACCAAAGTCTCTACGTTGCGCTCGAAATTGGTCTCGCGGACGATTCCGACGGCGGAGAAGATGCTCGGAACGACGATGATCAGCATTATCGCCCAGATGGCCCTTCTTGCCCTGCGCCGGCGCTGCTCGTCTTCCTGGTAAGCAGAAGGGAAGTGCAGGTATTTTGCGACAAGGAAGGTGGCAAGCGCGATAAAGATGCTGTTGATGATGAAGAGGTAGAGCGCCCCGAATATGAACTTGGGATCGAGGTGGGCAAGGCCGTAGCCGACCGTGCAGAGCGGCGGCATCAGGGCGGTTGCGATGGCGACGCCCGGAATCACTGTGCCTCCTTCCTTCTGCGACTGGGCGAACATGCCGGCTGCTCCGCCGAACAGGGCTATCAGCACGTCGTAGATGGTCGGATTGGTGCGGGCGAGAAGTTCGGTCTTCTGGCTGGGGGAGAGAGGCGACAGCAGGAAATAGATGGCGGAGGCCACGATGCTGATCCCTACCATCACGAGGAAATTCTTCAGTGCGTCCTTAACGAGGTCGGTATCCCCCTCCGCGAGTCCAAGCCCGAAGCCGAGAATAGGGCCCATGACGGGGGAGATGAGCATTGCACCGATAATTACCGGGATGGAGTTGAGGTTCAGGCCCACCGAAGCGATTATGATTGCGAAAGCGAGGATGAACACGGTCATGCCGCGGAAGCGGATGTTGTTCCTGATGCGGATGTCGGCGGCTCCGATGTCGATTTCGTTCTTGACATTGACGAAAGCAGACACTTTTTCCCAGAAATTGCTCTTCATATTTTATCTCCTTTTGGACAAAGATAGCATTTTTGGGTATTTTTATTTATATTTGAAAGATTGAAAACGGAACAACTAAAACCAAATACATTACACCTTATGGACAACAAGTACCCTTGGAGCTTTTGCTCTCTCGGAGGAGTTACCCGTGTGAAGATCGCTTCCGGCGAAGATATCGCACATCTGGGTGAGCTCGACAAGAAACTCTGGACAGTTCTCAGCTGTCCGACCACCGGCCTCTATTTCGATCAGAAAACCCTCAATCTCCTTGACACAGACAAGGATGGAAAGATCAGGGTCGACGAAGTAATAGCTGCCGCTCAGTGGATTACTTCAGTGCTCAAAGACAAGGACATCATCCTTCAGGGCACCGACACACTTCCTCTTTCCGACCTCAATCAGGGAGTCGAAGCAGGCGCTCGCCTCTATGCTTCGGCAAAGCAGATCCTTGCCAACCTCGGCAAGGCCGATGCCGATGCCATCACTCTTGCTGACTCGTCCGACAGCGTGGCTATCTTTGCCGGGACCAAGTTCAACGGCGACGGTATCGTCACCCCCGATTCCGCCGACGACGAAGCGGTGAAGGAGGCCATCACCCTCACCAGCACACTCATCGGTTCGAAGGCCGACAGAAGCGGTGCTGCCGGAGTAGATGCCGAGCTTGTTGAGGCTTTCTATGCCGCTCTCGCCGACTATGTCGCATGGGCTGAGGCCAAGAAGGAAGACATCCTCCCTTACGGCGAGGACACCCCGGCCGCTCTTGCAGCGGTAGAAGCCGTGAAAGCGAAGGTCGCTGACTATTTCCTCCGTTGCAAGCTCATCGCGTTCAACGCAGATGCTGCGGGTGCAGTCGACGTTTCGGTCGCGAAGATCGAGTCGATCAGCGACGGCAACCTCACCGACGAAGTCGCTCAGATCGCCGAGTATCCGCTCGCACGCCCGACCGCGGACGGCAAGCTCTCCTTCGAGGGGATCAACCCTGCATGGGCAGGCGCATTCGCTACCCTGAAGGCTCTCGTGCTCGACAAGGAGCTCAAGAATAAGAAGGAGATGACAGAGGAGCAGTGGAACGCCATCGTCGCCAAGTTCGACGCCTACAAGGCATGGGCTGGAGCCAAGGCCGGCGCTGCAGTAGAGTCGCTCGGTCTCGAGAAGGCAAAAGAACTTCTCAAGGCATCCAAGAAAGACGCTATCCTTGCTCTCATCCAGGAGGACCTCGCACTTGCAGACCAGGCCAATGCTATCGACGAAGTCGACAAGTTGATGCACTACCTGCGCTACTTCTTTGAGTTCCTCAACAACTACGTCGTCTTCGGCGCCTTCTACAACAAAGAGACAAACGCCGTATTCGATGCCGGTAAGCTTTATATCGACCAGAGGTGTCTGGAACTCTGCGTGGACGTTGCCGATATGAGCAAGCACGCCGACATGGCTTCCCAGAGCGGAATGTACATCCTCTACTGCGACTGTGTTTCGAAGTCTACCGGAAAGACGGCCCATATCGCCGCTATCCTTACCGACGGCGACGTCGATTCGCTGCGTGTCGGTCTCAACGCCGTGTTCTACGACCGCGACGGCCTCGACTACGACGCAGTGATCACCAAGATAGTCGACAACCCCGTGAGTATCCGCCAGGCTTTCTGGTCTCCTTACAAGAAGCTTGCTCGCACTATCTCCGACCGTATCGCCAAGAATGCAGCCGAGAAGGATGCCAAAGTCAACAGCGATCTCACCGCCAAGGCCAACACCGCCTCTCTCCCTGCCGACAAGGAGGCTGCAAAGGTGGCTCCTGTCGAGAACAAGTTCGACATCGCCAAGTTCGCCGGAATCTTCGCTGCCATCGGCCTTGCCCTTGGTTTCGTGCTCTCGGCTCTCGCAGCTCTGTTCGCACATTGGTACACACCGCTTATCGCCCTTGCTATTCTCGTGCTCGTGATTTCCGGTCCGTCCATGTTCATCGCATGGCTCAAGCTCCGCAGGCGCAACCTTGGCCCCATCCTCAATGCCAACGGTTGGGCTATCAACTCCAAGGTCATCGTCAACATCGTCTTCGGTGCCACCCTCACCTCCCTTGCCAAGTATCCCAAACTTGCTGCCAAGGATGATCCGTACGCACCTAAGAAGAGCCCTTGGCCCGGTATCATCTGCTGCCTTATCGTTCTCTGCGGTATTTTTGCAGGCCTCTACTTCACAAACAATCTGAAGTGGATGGGTATCGAGCGTAAGCCTAAGGTAGAGCAGGTAGTTGAGACTCCCGCCGAAGCCCCCGCCGAGTCCGCTCCTCAGGAAGTTACAGAATAAATCTTCAGGATATGAAACATCTCAGAATCGCTGTCGCGCTCGCGGCCGGACTTCTCGCAAGTCTCACCGTCGGAGCCCAGGAGCTCAAAGTCAAGAGTTTTGAGCTTCTGCCCAAAGACAAGACGGCATGCTCCAGGGCTACTGCCCGCAAGGATGCCAAGGGCAAGAAATGCGCAGTCATCAAACTCGTCGACGGCCAGGATGCCGCCTACAAGTCTGATTCTACCTCGACCGTCCAGGTCGCTGCTCAGCCTGTTCTTCTGTATGTGAGCGCCAAGGACAAATCCGTCACTATTGACGGAGGCGAGTTCGGCACTCTCGAGTATGTGTTCGAGACCCCTCTCAAGGCCGCCAAGACCTATCAGATGGTGATCGAGCGCATCCCTGCACCGGAGCCCGAAGTTATCCCCGAGCCCGTGGTGCCCGAGCAGCAGTTCGTTCTCTTCACCGTGAACCCTGCTCAGGCTATCATTGAGCTTGGTGGCGAGACTCTCGAAGTTGTGGGCGGCGAGGCTCAGAAGATTCTCAATGTCGGCACCTACCAGTACAAAGTCTCCTCGAAGTACTACTATCCCACTGAGGGCGAGTTCACTCTCACCGCAGACGAAAAGGTGGAGGTTGACGTTGCTCTTCGCGAGGCCAACGGCTATCTTGAAGTGCTCGATACCGACGATGCCGTCACCGGCGCAGACGTTTATGTGGACGAAGAGTATGCCGGCAAGGCTCCTATCGTTGTGCCTCACCTCCTCAACGGCCCCCATAAGGTGCTCATCTCCAAGGAGGAGTACAACAACCTCACGGCTACTCTCTATATCACGGACAACGACACCCTCAAATTCTCACCCTGCCTCGACCCCAACTTCGCAGTCGTGACCCTCACAACCACCCCCAATGCCAATATCTGGGCAAACGGCGTTTATAAGGGCACCGGCACCTGGACGGGAAAACTCACCGCAGGCGTCTATGACCTTGAGGCCCGTGAGGTAGGCTACACTTCGCAGCCCATCACCCGCGAGGTGATCGTGAAGCCCCAGATCGACACCATCGAGATCCCCGCTCCGACTCCTATCTATGGCAATGTCCTCATCATGTCGCATCCTGCCAAGGCTACCGTCATTTTCGACGGTGAGGTTGTAGGCGAGACCCCTCTCTACCTGCCTAAGGTACAGTACGGCGAGCACCAGCTCCGTATCGAGAAGGAAGGCTTCAAGCCTTATGTCGAGACTATCGTGATGTCCGAGTCCATGCGTATCGAGATCGATCGCACCCTCAAGGCTCACTGTGGCAAATGCGCAGCCAAGAAGGCTGCCATCGAGGCCCTCGAGCCGGTGGAGACTCCCACCGAGGTTGCCACTGAGGCTGCTGCTGAGGTGACCCCCGAGGCTGCCCCTGAGACTGAGGTTGTTCCCGCTACTGAGCCTGAGGTTGTTCCCGCCGAGCCCGCTTCGGAGCCCGTTGAGACTCCCGCCACCGAGCCCGCCTCGGATCCGGTTGAGACTCCTGCTGAGCCCTCTGAGACTCCTGCTGAGTAACTCGCTCCCCCAACGGAGCCCCAATAAAAACGGCGCCAGGATTATTTCCCGGCGCCGTTTTTTTTGTCCCCGCTTTCCCGGCCTACCCTTTCCTTCCTGCCCGACCTGCCTTTCCGGTCCTGCCCGGCCCGATTGGCGATCCCTCTCGGTCACTCCCTCACCGGCCACGCAGCCGCTCCCCGGCGCGGCGTCCCGGGCACCTGAGGCCGCGAGGTATCGAGCATGCGGGGCCCCCGCAAAACTGTTGTTTTGTGGGGTGCAACGGCCGGGCTTACGAGGCCCCCGCCCT
>CAMNNY010000033.1 GCA_946546175.1 uncultured Bacteroidales bacterium | reverse complement strand
CCCCCGCCATAACCAGGGCGGGGGCCTAGGAAGCCCGGCCGCTCGATACCTCGCGGCCTCAGGGGCCCGAGGCGCCGCGCAGGGCGCGGCTGGAGCGGCCGGTGAGATTCCAGTGCGGGTCAGAAATGACGAGAAAAGGGACCGGGCCTCGTAAGCCCGGCCGTTGCACCCCACAAAACAACAGTTTTGCGGGGGCCCCGGCCGCTCGAGACCTCGCGGCCTCAGAATTTTTTGACCATCTCACAAACGAGCCACACATCGAAGTGCCACAGAAGGTGTTCTCGCGTGGGCAGGCGTGTGGCGGATTTGAGAATTCATCAGGGCGGTCTCAGAGCGCCAAGTCGCATTTCCGACAAACAGCTGCCAGCCGATATGCCCCAGAGTGCCTTGTAGAGGGGGGATGCCTGGCAGCAGGGGCCCAAATGAGGGGCTGCTGCCAGCCGATATGCCTCATAGTAGCCTGTAGAGGGGGTACCACTGGCAGCTACTTGGCGAAAAACCGCCGAAGGAGCGAAAACCGAGGGCATCGGCGGGTTGAGGGACCAACCATACCCGATGTGTATATACGATTCTTTCGGGATTGAGTTTTTTCTTTCGGAATTGAGACGTTTCTTTCGGCGATTGAGACGTTTTTTTCGATAGAAATCAAGACGAATGATTATGTTTGCAGCAGAACACAAGTCAAACCCAAAACTGTTTTTACTATGGAAACCAACCCGCAAACAGAATTCAATCAATCTATCCGACAAATGATTCTCGAGAACCGCCGCGAGACTCATTATTCTATCAAAAACGATCTCCTCGACACCCTGATGGAAATATGCAGGTACATCAAGAAGCATCAGGAAAGTACCGGCGAAATCCCTTCTTTCCCCAAAAACATTGAAGGAATTTCAGGCAAAGCCTTAGAGAAAGTCTACGAGTTGTACACTATGGACACACTTATCGAGTGGGCTTATGATGACCCAGACAATGAGGTGGATGGGCTGATGCTAGACTACCTTGGAGCCAGGGACATGAGCAGAAATGCCTTACGCAATCGATATCCTTGTACTTTCAAAAAATGGACTGAACAAGACGACCAGGACCTGCGCACTATATACGTGCGCCAGGACCCTGACGCAGTGGATTGGAACGAACTAAGCACCATGTTCGGCCGCACGGTCAATGCCGTCAAGATCCGCCTGGAGCGCCTGGGCTTCACACTGAAAGAACCGACAACTAAACGGTTCTGATTCTATACCCGACTTATCCGAATAACACTTTCAAGGTGTTCAGTATTGATAAAGCGTTGTGAAACGCCGAGTTTTTCATAGTTTATTGGTTAATTTTAGTTTGCTCCGGGGGCGATTGTCTCCGGAGCAGTATTTTTCGTATATTTACAGGAAATACCCGCACGCAATGAAAAAATACCTCTTTCCCGTCATAATAGCCGCCATGGCAGTGCTTTCCTGCGGCAGCAAAGAACCAGGCCAAAACCCGGCAGCTCCAGCAGAGCCGACAGAGCTTAAAGTAGATCTGACATCACCCACTTCCGCCACCCTCACATGGGTCCACGACGGGAAAGGTGTGGAAGGTTGGTGGGTATTCCTCCGCAAAGAAAAAGAGCCTGAGGGCATAGCTCCGCTGAACCAGAGCACTCCCCTCGCAGCCGATTACCGGTCGTACACCTTCGACAAGCTCGAGAAAGGCCGCTCGTACTACTTCGGCGTCAGGGCGAAAGGTGCTGAAGCGAGCGGGCTGACCGTGTATTCCGAGCTGACGGCCATCCCCTCCGACGAGCCCCAGCCCGCGGACACGACAATCTCCGACCCCGGCACTGATCCGACTGACCCTGTTACCCACGAACCAGTGATCTTCAGCGCCGACCCTGAGGCTATGACCGCAAGCTTCAAGAGCAAATCGTCAAAGGGAGAAGATATCCTGATCACTCTTTCAAAAGTCAGCGCCAACCAGACCGTCCAGATCGATAAATACCAAGTCGGGAACGAAGCCTTCACCAGCTACACCGACTGGATCGGCCCATACAATATGAGAACCATAGCGGCAACGACCCAGACTGAGAAAGCCTGGGGCTTTACCGGAGGTTGGCATGGATCCAACGGTGACGGCACCGGAGATCCGACCGCCCAGACGCAAAAGATTGAAGTGAGTCTCGACGGCAAGCCCGACTCTGAAGGGACCGGTCTCGAGGCCACGGTCATTGTCTACAACAAGGTCGAGGCCGCCAATACCAAATTCGACGAGTCCAAACGTTTTGTACTCGACGAAAAAGTCACATACACGTTCAAAGACAGCCGCCTGTACGTCAAGGTCGAAACCACGGCCCTTGAAGATGTCAGGATATCGATCTACTACGGGATGCAGATTGCCGGAGGCTTCTGCTCCAAATTCGATTTCACTACCGAAGACGGCAAAACCACAACCACCACCCAGAACTACTTCAGTGCCGGCAAAACAAGAGACATGACCGGCTACTCTCAGGGCGGGCACAGCGTCACTGCCCACATGTTCGACGAGGGGCTCGGCACCTTCGAGAAGGCCACCAAGTCATACTCCGCGCTTACCCAATACTACGGTGCGAACAACGGCAAGGGCTACTACATGCTCATCGGCGACAAGGACGCTTCCTCCAATTCCTACGTACTTAAAAAAGACGAGACCGTCTATTGGTCGGGCTACTACGAATTCCGGTAGTTTTTCACTATCTTTGCGCCCGATTTACAAAAATGAGAAGACCTTTGAACATACTAGCCATAGCCGCCGTCTCGATCGCATTTGCATCTTGCGCCGGACGCAACTCCCAACAGGAGATTACCGAGCCCCGCTGGCTCGCTTCTGACCGTCTGCAAGGCTGTCTCTACGCCATCGACGAAGAAACAGAAGCCGTCACTCCGACAGACACTCTGATCAGAGGCACCAAACTCCAGATAATCCCCGACGTCCACAAGAAGATCGAGAAAACCGTCTATCAGAAAGTAAAGAAAGGCAAGGACGACTACGCCTGGGCTCCCAAGACAAGTCTGGCCGAAGATTCTCTTGCCGTCGTACTTGAGAAAAAGGTCTACGCCCGCAGTGCCAGCTCCATAATTGTCGACACCGCGACATCCAAGATTGGGACTCTTGCCCAGAAGGGTGCATCGCTTCAGGTAATCGGTTACGACCGTCTCGACCCCGCAACCGGCAAGGTTAACCGCTATAAAATCCGCTACAGAGACACCAGGTGGGCAATCGGAGCAAGACCTGACTCCACCGTAGACGCCAAGACAATCAAGAACATCCCCTTTGCCGAAGGCTGGATCTACTCAAAATACACCGTCTTCGACGGAGTCGAATCGCTGCTTACCTACATGCCCGAGAAGTATGACCAGATCCACCGTGCGGTACGCAATCCCTTCGGCGGCGGCAAGGCAAGCGGACTCGATTTCTTCCCTCATGAAAAGCCGATATTCAAGGGCGGGATTCGTGGTGGCCACAAGCATGTCGCGATGCCCAAAGCATGTTACTCGCTCTACCTTAACTTCTCTCCTGCCGTTGTAGGCAATATCGAGGCCTACATCGCCCTCGCCAAGCAGACCAAGATCAATACCTTCGTCATCGACATCAAGGACAACCAGTGCCCGGGCTACAAAGCCGAGGCGATGAGGCTCTACTCCCCCACCAACTACGCCCGCGCCGGCAAACGCGGCGAAGACCTCTACGGGCGCGCCGTCCGCAGGCTCCACGAAGAAGGCTTCTACGTTGTGGGCCGTATCACCTGTTTCAAGGATTCGTATTTCGTGAAGGACAACCCTGAAAGCGCAATAACCGACCTTTCGACCGGCGAGCCTCTCTTCCACAACAAATCGACCTGGCCGAGCGCCTATGACCGCACCTGCTGGCAGTTCAACGTAGAACTTGCCAAGGAGTCCGTCCGCCGCTTCGGCTTCGACGAAATCAACTTCGACTACGTCCGCTTCCCCGACCGCATGACGAGGATCGAGGACCATATCGACTACCACAACCGCTACGGCGAGTCGAAGGTCCAGGCCATCCAGCGTTTCGTGACCTACGCCTGCGACGAGATTCACAATGTCGGAGCCTACGTGTCCATCGACGTGTTCGGCGAATGCGCCAGCCCCGGCTACACCACCGCCTACGGACAGTACTGGCCGGCCCTGTCGAACGTTGCCGACGTGATGAGCGGCATGCCGTATCCCGACCACTTCAGCGACGGTTTCTACGGCATCTCCAAGCCATGGAACCACCCCTACGAGATCCTGAAAGCATGGGGCAAGAGGGTTATGGGCCGTCAGGCAGAGACTCCGAGCCCCGCAAAGGTCCGCACATGGGTGCAAGCCTACCATGTAATGAAATACGTCGATAAGGACGGAATCGACTACAATGCAGAGAATATCGCCAAGGAAGTCCGCGGACTCTATGCCGCAGGTCTCACTGGAGGATACATCACCTGGCTCTCATCATCGAATATAGAGCGTTACGAGAGCCAGAAAGATGCTTTCTGCATCGATTATCTGGCAGAATACGAAAACAGCAAGAAGGAGGAGCCCGCCAATGACTAACTGGAAATTCAGAAGGGTTATCGGCAACGACCTCAAAATCGTGAGCCTCATGCAGCTTCTCGGGTTCAAACTCGGCTTCGGCGACATGTCGCTCGACGAGGTCTGCAGGCAGAACGGCATCAGCCTCGAACTGCTTACGACTCTCTGCGAGATCTACACAGCCGACTCGCCCCAGGTCGACATAGAAGCGCTTAAGACCTCCGACATCCCCGTGGTAATGCGTTTTGTGCGCAGCACCCACAAACACTATCTCGAGAACTCCTTCGTCACCCTCCACGACAATGTCCACCGCATGGCCGACTTCTGCTCTGCAGAGAACGCCGCCATCGTCAACCGCTTCTTCGACGAGTATGACGCCGAGATGAAGCGCCACATCAATTTCGAGGACAATGTCGTCCTCAAATACATCGACGGCCTGCTCCGCGGCGAAAAAGATTCCCTGCTTTCCGTCGGCATGATCACGGAAATGCACAGCAACGTCGAGGAGAAGCTCGAAGACTTCAAGAACATCGTGATGAACTATCTCCCTGCCGAAAGCACCAGCGACGCCCGTTACGAAGTTCTGATTGGGATTCTCAACATCGAAGACGCCATCAAGCGCCACACTGCTGTCGAGGAGAAAGTTCTTTTGCCACTCGCCGAAAAGCTCGAGCAGGAAATTGCCGAAGACGGTCTTGCGCCCAAAACTACATCAGTGGAGAGACCTCAGACTGACGAGGGCCGCCAGGAGAGCATCCTATCCGACCGCGAGAAAGAAATAGTCACAGAGGTCGCAAAGGGCCTTACCAACAAGGAGATCGCCGACAAACTCTGCATCTCTGTCTTCACCGTCACCACCCACCGCAAGAACATCACCCAGAAGCTCGGAATCAAGACCATAGCCGGGCTTACGGTCTACGCGTTGATGAACGGCTTCCTGCGGCAGGAAGACATAGAACTATAAAAAAAACGGCCCGCCGATCTGGCGGGCCGAATTATTATCGGAAGTTAACCATTACTTCTTCTCACGGGTGAGTTCGAAGCGGCGAACCTCAGAAGAAACATCGTTACCAGGAGTAGCGAAGAGGACTGCGATGTGGCCGGAATCGGTCTCTGCATCGTAGATATAAGCCACGGAACCAAGTCCGCCGCCTGCCATCTTGCCGGTATTGTCGCTGGTGGTAGCGAGGATAGCTGCGGTGCTGCCGGGAGCAGAAGCGGTGATATCAACCACGGTGAAGTGGGTTTCGTTCCAGTTGCTTCCTGCGACACCTACATAGGCGGTACCATTGTACTGGAATGCCTTGATGCCACCGGTGATGCAGTGGTTGCCCCAGCCATAGAGTCCGCCATAGCGGTGAGGTTTGGTCTTACCGTTGACGGTCTCGGCGGTACCCTCAAGAATAAGGTCGGTTCCGGTGAAGCCCTGCCTTGCAGCAACGATCATACCGGCATTACCGTCCTTGCCCCACTTGTCAGTGACATTGGTTGCGTAGTTAGGATCCTCGACTGAGAGAGCGGAAAGTGCCTGAGCATAGACGAAGAGAGCGTCATTCTTGTCGGTTCCGACAGGGCATGCAACGCTACCTGCGGAAGCACCGAGCCTCCAAGCGCCGGAGGTGAAGTTCTGCTCGCCTCCGATACCGATCTCAGCCTTATGAGTCTCGAACCAAGCCCACTTGCTTCCATCGACAACACCTGCCTGGAAGTGGAAGAGGTGATGGTTGCCATTGCCACCTTCGTTGACACCCTGCTTTGCAGTCATGAGCATCGCGCCATTGAAGTCGCCGCTGGCATTGATGTACATAAGACGGCTTCCGTTCTCATAGAATTTGACAGGAGCCTTGTCCCAGCCATCCTTCCATGCGAAGAAGCGGGTCGAGTTGGTGTAGTTCCAAGTAACAGCGCCGTCTCCGTCGACAGGTGCTGCAGAGTACTCAGCGTCACCATAGCCGACAGCTGCGATAACGATACCGTTGTCGTCGTTGGTAAGGCCCATGATAGCGCCAGCGCCGATCTCACCGCGGTTGAGGTCGCCCACATACTTGAAGTCGAGATCATAGACACGGCCGTCGCAAGTAACGATGTTCTTGGTTCCTGCGAAAGCGATCTGGTTGCCACCGTAGTTGACGATATCGTTGTTAGCGCCAAGGTCGGTGAGAAGCTTTCCGTCAACGCCCGCGACAGGAGCGATAGCAACTGTAAACTCAGCGGGAATTGCCTCTACAGTGTAGACATTCTTGGTTGTGCCATCCTGAGCAGTAACAGTGAGCTCAACATGGTTGGTCCAATCGGTGATTGTAGCAGGATCGGGGCTGATAGTAGCCTTGGGAGAAATCTCATAAACTGCGGTAGCATTGGCAACGAGAGCTGCATGCTCCGGGTTGTACTGGATCTCAACTACCTTGTCATCGTCGAAAACTTCACCTTCGATGGTGACATCTCCGCTCTTAAGGCTGAAGGAAACGATCTTGGCGGCATTGCTCTTCTCAACAGCGGCCCACTGAGGTGCCTTACCTGCAGCGCAGATGGCAGCCTGAGAATCGGTAAGATTGAGATAGAGGTCGTAGATACCCTCAAGTTCGGGCTTGATGTTGTTGCCACCGGGCTCGTTGTCAACTTCGAAGCCCTTTCCGAGCTCAGCGAAGACGCCCTTGTAAGCGTTGTCCCAAGCTTTGTTCTCACGGAACTTGAATTCGTTGCCCTTTGCAAGTTTGACGTTCTTCAGAACGAATACGCCATCCTGCTCAGCGCAGACGAAATCAGTGTCCCAATTGGTGTCGAGGAGGGATCCGATCACAGACCATGCACTGGTCCCCTGCTCGGGTCCTTTGTACTCTGCGGGAGTTTCGGGCTCCTTGTTGTCCTTACAAGAAACCACAGCAGTCGCAGCCATCAAGGCTACAAGAGCAAATCTGAAAATTTTTTTCATTGTTTGTTTGATTAATAATTAAAAGGATATTGAATGTGTTTGGTTTACGTTTTAGTCTGTACGCTTCACATAGGCGTACACGGTATATTTCTTTTCGAAACCGGTCCTTTCAGACTTCACGGTAAGTGTCACCTTTGGATTGCCGGCCTCGTCACGCGTCAGGTCCCAAGACCCGGCAAGACTCGGCGTAATATAAAGGTCATAGCCTACTGTTGCCTGAAGAGTGACATGCTCAAGATCGAACAGATTCCTTTTTGCGCGGGGAACGGCAAATACTATCTCACCGACCTCATTGGTAGCATTATGGGTTATCTCTGCCTCGACGGATTCTTTCACATTGAAGGGACTGTCCGCCGTAATTGGTTTGTTCGGGAGATTCCACATAAGCATGGAAGTTATAACCACATCGCTGTCCTCATGGGTGAAGGGCATCTCAACCTGCTTGCAAGCTGACAATGACAGCGCAAGCATCGATAAAACTATGATAACTGACTTTTTCATGATATCACCATCCAGGATTGTTCTGACCGCCAAGGGCAGTATTGTTGTTGACTTCTGCGAGCGGCAGGGCGAAGCAGTAGTAGCGCTCCATGAAGACACGCGATGTACCATCGTCCACATCACACTCGTCGTAAGTAAATCCGCCGGGAGCGGTGTCGTCTTTCTTTATCCAGACGCCGTGGAAGCTCTTGTTGTTGAGCCTCTCTACGCCTTTACGCCAACGCCTGAGATCCCAGAAGCGGAAATTCTCGCCTCCAAGCTCGACTATGCGTTCGTGCTCGAGCAGGTCCATAAACTCCTCCAGAGTAGATGCACTCTTGGCAGGAAGACCTACGCGGGCGCGGATGTCATTGAGAGCCTTGAGTGCTGCAGTACTGTT
>CAMNNY010000032.1 GCA_946546175.1 uncultured Bacteroidales bacterium | reverse complement strand
CTGCACGACTGCGCCGACGCTGATAGGCAGTCCGCCCGAGCCGACCTGGCGCTTCATGACTGCGTCGATGAGCTGCTTTTCGCCTCCCTGTGGATAGCGTTTCTTAAGGGGCTGGACCGTGATATTGCCGTAAGGAAGCTCGGAAAGGGCCCGGGTCATGGCCTTGATGGCTTCCGGTTTGTTCTCCTCGATACCGATGACGCACTTGCATCCGCCGAGCACCTGCTGCATGATGGCAGCTCCGACGATAATCTCCTTCGTGCGCTCGAGCATGATACGGTAGTCGCTCGTGAGATAGGGCTCGCACTCCGCTCCGTTGATGATCAGGCACTCTGCCTTGCTGCCGGGAGCAGGATTGAGCTTCACGTGGGTCGGGAAGGTGGCTCCGCCGAGTCCTACGACTCCGCAGCGCTTGATCTTCTCGAGCGTGGCGGCATTGTCGGTGGGGATCTCGGTCACGAGCGTATCCGAAAGGTCGATGCCTTCGGCCCATTCGTCTCCTTCGACCGCGATCTCGATATGAGGTACGGGCTTCCCGGAGAGGTCGGCGCGCGGGGCGATGCCCTTGACCGTTCCGGACACGGGAGAATGCACGAAGGCCGAGATGAATCCGCCCGGCTCTGCGATAACCTGACCGACTTTAACCTTGTCGCCGACTGCGACCACAGGCACGGCCGGGGCGCCGAGGTGCTGGGCTACAGACACATAGACCGTCTGCGGAAGGGGAAGGACCTCGATACGGCAGTCCTTCGAGAGCTTGGAGTCGTTGGGATGGACTCCTCCGATGCTGAATGTAAGTTTACGCATTTGCCGCCTCCTTTGCCTTCTTGTTACGCTCCGCGATGCGGGCTTTGATCGTGTCTTTGTCGAGAGGCTTGGGGAAACCTACCCCGTGGATGGCCCCGGTAGGGCACATCGCCTCACACTCGCGGCAAAGCTTGCACTTCGCGAAGTCTATATATGCGATATTGTTCTCGAGCACGATGGCGTCGTGCGTACAGGTCTTAACGCAGATGCCACAGCCGATGCAGGCTGCTCCGCAGGCCTTCTTGGCCGCAGGGCCCTTGTCTTTGTTCATACAGCTGACGAACACGCGCATTCCGCGGGGACCCTTGGCCCTGAGCTCGATGATGCTCTTCGGACAGGTCTTCACGCAGGCACCGCAGGCCGTACACTTCGACTCGTCCACGACCGGAAGGCCGGTCTCGGGATTCATCGAAAGAGCGCCGAACTGGCAGGCTTCCACACAGTCACCGCAGCCGAGGCATCCCCATGAGCAGCCGGTATCGCCGGCATAGAGGGCGGCCTTGACCTTGCAGGACTGCGCACCGTCATAGGTGTTGGTCCTTGGACGCAGCTCGCAGGTACCGTTGCACCTGACCACCGCTACCTGAGGGGCCTTTTCCTTCACTTCATAGCCGAGGATGGCGGCCACCTGCTTCATCACTTCATTACCGCCGACGGGGCAGAAATGGTTGTCAAGGTTGGGGGCCTTAACTGCCGAATCCGCAAAAGCGCGGCAGCCTGCAAAACCGCATCCGCCGCAGTTGGCGCCCGGCATCACCTTCTCGACCTCGTCGATACGGGGATCCTCCTCAACCTTGAACTTCTTTGCCAGCAAGAAAAGCAGCAAGGCAAGGATAAGTCCAAGACCGGCGAGGACCGCTATTGTCCAGATGATAGATCCAGTCATTATTTCTTCTTTATATAAAAGGTATATTGGTCTTTGAGTCTGCTTCTGAGCAGATAGATTACAAGGTAGTAAAGCGCAACGGCCCCTATCGCAGAAAGTCCCGCAACAAGTTCAGACGTCCCCGCCAGGATGCATCCCATAAGGACTGCCATCAGGACGATGAGAGGCACCGCATAGGCCACAGTCACTGCCTTGAGGCCCATGGTCTTCTTCATGTTAACCCACACTTCCTCGCCAAGTTCGTAACCGATCTCGGCGGGAACCTCAACAAGCTTGGTCTTGGACTCGGACATGCCGCAGAGCTGTGCGGCGTGGCACGAGGCACAGGCCGACTCGGAAATGATCTCCACGGTAATCGTCTGCGGAGTGATCTCTGTAATCCGGCCGGTGTGGCGTATTTCCTGAGAGTCTACCATGCTTCTCCGGGCTCTACGTTGTAGTTCTGGGAATTCATTCCCGATTCATATTCTGCAGATTCCGCGTAGAGAGTGTCTGCGACTTCGACGAACTTCACCCTTTCGGCCTTGAAGAGCATGTCGATATCGCGGGTCTCTCCGTTACGGTGCTTGGCGATGATGATCTGGGTTTTCTCACGGTCCCCTTCGCTCTCGGACAGGCCGATGAAGTCGGGTCTGTGGATGAAGATTACCATATCTGCGTCCTGCTCGATACTTCCTGACTCGCGAAGGTCAGAGAGCACCGGCTTGCCGCCGCCGCCCTGACGCTGAACTGCCTGACGGGAGAGCTGAGAAAGCGCTATGATGGGGATATTCAGCTCCTTGGCTGTCGCCTTAAGCATACGCGAAATCGCAGCTACTTCCTGCTCACGCACACCCTTTGTCTCCGCAGGGCCCTGCATAAGCTGAAGGTAGTCCACTATCACGAGTCTGACCTTCTTCTGCTTGACAAGGGCCTTGACCTTGGAGCGGAACTCCATGATAGGCAGACCCGGAGTCTCATCCACATAGAGAGGAGCGCTCGAGAGCCTCTTGAGAGACTGCTCGAGGAGGTTCCACTCGTCGTCCTGGAGCTTGATACCGCCCTTGATCTTGTCGGCACTGAGGCCCGACTCGGAGGTCATCAGACGCATCGCAAGCTGAAGCGAAGACATCTCCAGGGAGAAGAACGCAACCGGGATATTGTGGTCGACAGCGGCATTGCGCGCAAGGTTGAGCGAGAACGCAGTCTTACCCACCGACGGACGGGCTGCCAGAATGATAAGGTCCGAAGCCTGCCAGCCGTTGGTGATACGGTCGAGGGTGGCGAAGCCTGAAGGCACGCCGCTGAGGCCCTCAACGTTCTGGAGCTGCTGTATGCGGTCCATCGCCTGATTGATCACAGAACCGATGACCTGAACATTTTTACGGTCACTGCTCTGGGTCGCTTCGTAGACCCTTGACTGAGCGATGTCAATCAGGTCGTCGACTGCGACCTGCTCGTTGTAGGCGTTGCTCAGAATCTCGTGGGATGCTGAAATCAGGTCGCGCTGGATAGCCTTCTGCTGAAGGATCCTGACGTAAGATTCGATGTAAGCTGCGGAACCGATCTTACCCGAAAGGTCTGCGAGGACCGAAGGGCCTCCTACTGCTTCGAGGGTGTCGAGCTGGCGGAGCTTCTCGCTCACGGTGATGATATCGACCGGGGCGTTGGCGTTGTGCAGCGCGACGATAGCCTCGAAGATCAGGCGGTTACGCTCGAGGTAGAAGCACTTGGGGGTCAGAGCCTCGAGAGCTTCGTCCACACAAAGGGGCTCAAGGAGCATGGCTCCGAGTACGGCCTCCTCCACATCGAGAGCCTGAGGCGGGATACGTCCCATCTCACGCCCGATGTCCTGAACGACATCCTGGGGCTTGCGCCTTGATGATGCTGTGCTCTTTGCCTGAGGCATGGCTGTGTGTGTTTTTATTCGCTAACCTCGGCGTCGGGATTGACAAGGATACGGCCGCAGTGCTCGCAGATGACGAGCTTGGTTCCGGATGCGATGTCGACAAGCCTCTGAGGGGTGATTGCACCGAAGCATCCTCCGCAGGAGTCGCCGTTGTAGACGGTCACGACTGCGAGGTGGTTGCGTACGCTGCCGCGGATGCGGTTGTAGGCGCTCATGGTCCTTTCGTCGATCTTGGCTGCGCACTCGTCGCGCTTTGCCTGAAGGGCCTTCTCCTCGTCGGAAGTGGAGGCTACGATGCCCTCGAGCTCTTCCTTCTTGGCGCCAAGATCCTGCTCGCGGATAGCGATGCGGTCGCGGATAGCTTCAATGGCGTCCTTGCGCTCGCCGATAGCCATACGGGCCTCGCCGATGTGCTTCTCAGCGATCTCGCGAAGAAGACCGAGGTTCTCGATCTCCTTGCTGATGGAGTCGTACTCGCGGCTGTTGGATATGTTGGAGAGCTGCTCCTGGTACTTGGCTGTTTCGGCATCGAGCTCGACCATCTTGTTCTTGTTCTCTTCGATACCGGCCTCATAGCCGGCGATGAGCTCTTCATGATGGGCGATCTTGCTCTTCAGGCCTTCGAGTTCGTCCTCAATCTGGGCGACTTCCTGAGGAAGGGCGCCACGGAGATTCTGGATCTTGTCTATCTCGTTGTCTGCCTGCTGAAGAGCATAAAGTACCTTGAGTTTTTCGGCCACTGAGATGCCGGATTCTGCGAAATCCTTCTGAAGTGAGACGAAGGTTTCCCTGACATCGATCGGGGTTGCAGCCTTTTTTGTTTTTGTTGTTGCCATATATGTGTTTTACTGATTATTTGCGCGAACGGCAAAGATAGGAAAATAATCGCTAAAATTATAGTGCTTCCTTGATTTCGACAAGCTGCGCCCTGATGGCCCGCAGCGAGTCGGCTACCTTGACTGCCTTGTCGGCCTTGGAAGAGTCGCCGGCCAGCTGTTTTGCCGCGCCTTCGAGCGTCATGCCCTGACCCTTGACGAGGTACTTGATCCGGCGAAGCACTTCGATATCCTCAGCCGTGTACATCCTGTTGCCCTTGGGATTGCGCCTGGGGCTGAGCTGAGCCGAAAAGGAATTGGTCCAGAAACGGACGCACGAGACGCTCTCGCCGAGCTCCTGTGCCGCTTCACTGATTGAGTAGTAGAGCTTTTCCATATCTTCTTCTAGTCCATTGACTGCTGCGTCGAGGCAGCGACATAAAGCATGTTGGTGTATTCTTCGGGACTTACGGAGCCGAAGACATAGGCCACAGGGTCAAGATAACGCGATCCGAGAAGGATCTCGTAGTGGAGGTGCGGGGCCAGCGACGATCCGGTCATGCCGACAGTGCCGATCTTCTGGCCTTTCTTCACGGACTGGCCCTGTTTGACGGTCATCGTGGAGAGATGGCTGTATCTTGTGACATACCCGCCCTTGTGGGAGAGCGTAATCCTGTTGCCGTGGCCCCTGTTGGACTGCTCGGCAAGCGAGACCTTGCCGTCGGCTGTCGCATAGACAGGCTCGCCCTGGGAAATGATGATGTCCAGGCCGTCGTGCTGGACGTACGCCCTGAAGAACGGATTCATTTTGAGGCCCTGCGAAGCGCCGACCTGCGAGAAGGAAATGCCCTCGACAGGAAGGGCCATAGGCGGGAATACGGTCGAGGGGCTTGCCGCCCTGATGAGCGCTTTGCGGAACGACTCCTCAACTGCGTCTATCCCGGAACTGACCGTCTCTATCTTCATCGCAGTATAGGCAACGATCTTTGTCTCCGGCACGGTGTCGTTTCCTCCCAGAAAAGACAGGGAGTTGATCGGATCCACGGCGGGGGCATTGGCATGGAACACTTCCTGATAGACATCGTTGTCCTTGAGCTGAAGCGAGGCGACAACATCCTGGAGGAGCTGCTCCTGGGGGAGAAGCTGGGGATAGAGTTTCTCGTACATCTTGTTCTCACGCTTGAGCCGCCCTTCGACGTCGGTATTGACGGCAAGGGCAAAGACGGAGTAGAGAACTACTGTGACTACGAAGGCCGTAACAAGCACAATCAGCAGGAACCGCAGTACCCGCTGATATGGTTTGTCCGACTCCCTGAACTGGAAATCAGCGCCGAAACTGTACCTTCGATCAGTGCCCATCTTCTTGAGCAGTGTGAACCATGGAATCGTACTCCTCGGGCTTTATGGAAAGATCCATGAACGATCCGGGGTTTATCTGTTTGCCTTTGTAGATTACTTCGTAGTGGAGGTGAGGGCCGGTAGACTTTCCGGTGCTTCCTACTCCTCCTATCTTCTGACCGCGCTTCAGGGCCTGGCCCTTCACCACGTCGATAGAGTTGAGGTGGGCGTAACGGGTCTTGTAACCGAAACCGTGGTCGATGATGACTTCGTTGCCGTAGCCGAAGAACTGGTAGCGGACCCTTTCCACCACTCCGTCGCCGGTGGCGTAGACGGGATTGCCCAGGTAGGTAGCGAAGTCGAGTCCTTCATGGAATGCGACTTTACCCCTGTAGACGGGGTCTCCCCTGCGGCCGAACGGGCTGGAGATGCGGTACTTTCCGGGCTCGGGCTTGATGGGGGCAACCGCCGGGACGCACGAGATGAGGTTGCCTGCCTGCTTGGAAACGGTCGAGACCTCGTCTAGGGCGTTGCTCTGGAGGTACGACCTCTTGGTCATGACATCAAGGCGCTTGACGGTGCTCTTGAGATAAGCCGACCCTCCGAGATCGTCGAGATAGGCGTAACGGTTGACTCCTCCGAAACCGGCCTGCTTGACCTCCTGAGGGATCTCCTCAAGGCCGAAAATCGAACGGTAGACGTCGTCGTCTCTCTGTTCTATATCGCCCAGAATCTTCTCGGCTATGTCCAGATTATGGTTAAGGACTTCGAACTTCGCCTGCCACTCTGCATTTTTCTTCTTGAGGTGAGCTGTTTTGGGAAGATCGAGTCCGAGAACTCTCGTATAGAGAAAGAAATTAAGCACGACTACGGCAGCCACACAAAGCGCGAAGCCCGCCACCTTGGCGATACGTACAGCCTTCGAATCCTCCTTTTTTTCGTAGAGGAGGGTCTCGGCGTTGTAGACGTATTTACTGAATCTCGACATCGCGCAAATATATTATTTTTCTTTCAGTCTTGCAATTTCGGCCTTGGAGGTGCCGCAGAGAGCCCGCCATTCTTCGGGGCTGCGGAAACCGCGCAGGAACTCCTCCACTCCCATTCTCTTCTTGCCGCTGAGCTGAAGATCCTTGATGCTGAGAAGGGCGTCGGCCGCTGCTATATGCAGGTAGGTCTTGCCGTCGCTCAGGATAGTTCCGGGCTCCGCCGAGCCTTCCACCTTGTCGGCCATGTAGATCTTCATCTGCACTGGAGCCTGCTCGCCCTTTTGGATCATGGTGTACGCAGCGGGATACGGGCTGAGGCCGCGGATAAGGTTGCGGATCCTGGTGGCGGTGTCGCTCCAGTCGATATTGAGGAGCTCGGGGGTGAGTTTCGGCGCAGGCTTGAGCACTTCGGCACCCTGGATGAAACTCCTCTGGACCCTGGTCTCGACATTGCGCTCCACCAGACCTTCGACGGTCTTCAGGACCACGTCGGAACCGAGTTCCATCAGACGATCGTGGACATCGCCCGCCGTATCGTCGGGGCCGATCCTGCTCTCTTCGCGCAGGATGATGCTTCCCGTATCGATATTCTTGTCGATCATGAAGGAGGTGACTCCGGTGATTTTCTCTCCGTTGATGACAGCCCAGTTGATCGGGGCGGCACCGCGATACTGAGGTAGCAGCGCGGCGTGGAGGTTGAAGGTACCGAGCCTCGGCATCTTCCATACTTCCTCGGGGAGCATCCTGAATGCTACCACCACGAACATGTCGGCCTTGAGAGCCTTGAGCTGGGCGAGGAATTCGGGATCTTTGAGCTTAACCGGCTGAAGTACGGGGATGTTATGCTCGACAGCGTATTTCTTGAC
>CAMNNY010000031.1 GCA_946546175.1 uncultured Bacteroidales bacterium | reverse complement strand
TAGTGTGGATCTGGCATGGATTGCCGGCCCAAGCGAGACGGGTCTCGAGGATGCCGGGGGTGTAGTCCATTGGACCGCCCTGCAGGCGGGTAAACGGCAGGATGAGGGTATGTTCGACGGGATTGCCCTTCTTCGCCGGGAAAGCTTCGTACTCGCCTCCGCGGGCGCTCTCCTGCGCTACGTAGTTGGGGTATGTGCGGATCAGGCCTGTCGGGCGGCTGGCTTCGTGGGCATTGACCATGATGTGGTGCTTGGCAGCCTCCTGAACCACACGGAGGTAGTGGCGGTTCATGTACTGGCCGTAGTGGTGCTCGCCGCGGGGGCGGATATCGCCGCAGTAGCCCGTCTTGACGGCATCGTAGCCATAGCGGTTCATGTATTCGAGGGCTGCGGGAAGCTGGCGCTCGTAGTCCTCGATGGCAGAAGCGGTTTCGTTGTGCATGAGGAGCTTGACGCCCTTGCTGTGAGCATAGTTATTGAGGTAGTCGATGTCGAAATCCGGGTAAGGGGTCGTGAAGCTGTAGACCTGCTCCAGAGAGTTGTCTTCCCAGTGATGCCAGCCTTCGTTCCAGCCCTCGACGAGGACCTGGTCGATATTGTTTTCGGCTGCGAAGTCGATGTATCTGCGGACGTTTTCGGTAGTGGCGCCGTGTTTGGGGCCATACTCCCAGGTCTTGGCGTTGGTGATCATCTCCCACCAGACTCCGACGTACTTCACGGGATGGATCCAGCTTACGTCTTCGAGCGCGCAGGGCTCATTGAGGTTGAGAATGAGTTTGTCGGAGAGCATGTCGCGGGCGTCGTCGCTGACGAGAACCGTACGCCAGGGACTGCGGCAGGGGGCATGCAGGTCGCCCTTGAAGCCTTCGGCGTCGGGAGTCAGCCATGCCCGCAGGGTGAAGGTAGCGTCGTCGAGCTCGAGGCTCATCGTGGAGTAGTCGACGCAGGCGGCTTCGTGGATGTTGATGTATAGGCCGTCGTCGGTCTTCATCTGCAGAGGGGTCTGAAGGCCGGTATCGGAGAAGGTTTTGTTGGTCCAGTAGGTCTGCTTGGCCTCAGGCATGCGTGCGCGGACTTCGCTCAGGCGGGTCTTCTGAGTCACATACTCTTCTGAGTCGTAGTCGCCGGGAATCCACCAGGCGAGGTGGTCTCCGGTGAGGCGGAACTGAGTGAGTTCTTCTTTGATGACGAAATATTCAAGGTCCTTCTGTTCGGGGAATTCGTAGCGAAGTCCGGCGCCGTGGTCGTAGACCCGGAAGCGCACAATGAGCGTCCTGCTCCTGGCCGGGCCGGGGTTCGGGGTCTGGTCGGGGTCATGAACTGCCTGGGTAGCCTGGGCGGGGTCGTGAGCTGCCTGGGGGTTCTGGGCGTCATGAGCTGCCCGAGGGTTCTGGGCGTAGTGGGAAGGATTATCCTGAACCAGAGTAACTTCCAACTCAGTGTAGCAGTTACGGATAGTCTTGGTTTCACCCCACACGGGCTCCCAGGTCTCGTCGTGCTTGGAGACTTTTGTCCCGGCAATCGTGAAACCGTCTTTGAGATCGGTCTCGTCGTCGAATTTGGAGGCGCGGGAAGTCCTGGCGAGAGTGAATCCGAGTTTCGAAGGCTCGATCACAGGCCTGCCTTTGTAGGTTAGCGCCCACTGGGGCTCGCCGCTTTTTGTCAGCGAGAAAACGACCTTGACGGTGCGACCGGGAGAGTATGCCGAAGTATAGTCACGGGAAGCTACATTGGCCTTACAAGAAGTCAATGCGCAGACAATCAACAGAATAATGACAGGGAGCGGTATTCTTGTCATTCTATGCGGTTAAACCAGTACGCTAATATAACAAAAAAATGTCAACCTAAAGCCTTTGTTTTAGAGTTTTATTATATTTGTCCACTGTATACTAAAACCTTTTTGTCATGAAAATGAATATCCCGCTGATGGGGACTCTTATCCTGCTTTCATTGATAGTTTGCCCCATTCTCTATATTAACGTGGGACCCGCACTCGGAGCTGAGCAGCTCGACACCCTCAAACTTCTTGGAATTATCGCAGCTTGCAGCGCCGCGTGGTGCTTCATAGTGGGCGAACTTACCGGCAACAACTCCCAGATGGACAAGCTCTGGAGCCTGCTTCCGATCGCCTACACCTGGATCATCGCCGTACGCGGCGGCCTTGCCCCGAGACTCGTGGTGATGGCCGTGCTTGCGACTCTCTGGGGAGCGCGTCTGACCTTCAACTTCGCCCGCAAGGGTGCCTACAAGCTCAAGTTCTGGGAAGGAACGGAAGACTACCGCTGGAGCATCGTCCGCTCGGGGCCCGCTTTCAAGGGCCGTCGTTGGGCGTGGATGCTCTTCGACCTGCTCTTTATCAGCATCTACCAGAATGCGCTCGTGCTTATGACCACCTTCCCCGCTCTCGTATCGATGCATTCTTCGGCACCGTTCGGATGGATCGATGCCGTTGCCGCTGCACTGATGGCATTCTTCATCGTCTGGGAGACAACAGCCGACGAGCAGCAGTGGGCCTTCCAGACCCGCAAATGGGCGATGATCGGCGCCGGACAGAAGCTTGAAGACCTGCCGGAGCCCTATTGCAAGGGATTCAACACTACCGGACTCTGGAGCCGCAGCCGCCATCCCAACTACTTTGCCGAGCAGGGCACATGGATTTCGTTCTACATCTTCTCGGTCGGAGCCGGAATCGGCATCTTCAACTGGAGCGTAATCGGCGCACTGTTGCTTGTGGTGTTGTTCCTTGGTAGCTCTGCCCTCGCCGAGCAGATCAGCGGCAGCAAATACCCTCTCTACGCAGACTATTGTTCAAAAGTACCGAAATTCTTCCCCGGCAGGAAGTACCGGGCGTAGGTACTGCCCCGACGGGGTGATTTGCGGAGGTGACTTTACTCCCCTTCCCCCAATCATACCCCACCTGATCTCCTCGATCATCCCCCACCTGATTCCCCGGCCATGCCCAACATGACCGGGATTTTCCGCGTCATCGCCGGCCTCAACATCACGTACAACATCCCATTCATCCTCATCTTGACCGGGTTTTTCCGCGCCATCGCCGGCCTCGTCCAGCGATCTTCTGATTAATATTTATACTACTCTGCCCCCTCCCTGCTTCGCCCTGCGAAGCCCTCGCGTGTGGCACGCCCTCCGCACCCCTCTCCCGGTTCCGCGCGTGTGGCGCGTGTGCCTCGTGCCCGGGCCAAGAAGTCCGGTCGGCGGGAGCGGCGGTTTTTGGCAGTTACCTTGGTAGGCCGATCACTCAAGTCAGGCCGCTCGCACTCACAGAACCTGCTAATCTCGCCTCCCCCCCGGTAACTGCCGAAAATCCGACGAAACCACCGAGCCCCGCGGACACTCCCGCCCGCAGCTTGCTAATCGCGTAGGAGTGATGGTAGCACTCCCGAACTCCGATGATTG
>CAMNNY010000030.1 GCA_946546175.1 uncultured Bacteroidales bacterium | reverse complement strand
TCGCTTCCCGAGCGGCAAAGGAAAGTACTGGTCCTGCGCACGGTAGACGGTCTCTCTTACGAGGAGATAGCAGCGCAGACCGGAATCAATTACCTCACCTGCCGCGTCCTGCTCTCGCAGGCACGGTCCAAACTCAAATCGAAAGTATGAAAAAGATAGAAGACATAGAAAAGATGGAACTGGAGGAGCTGGAATCTGCCGCTCTCTCTGTGGAGACGGAGGTGCCTTCCGGACTTGAAGACCGCATCAAGGCTGCCCTGGCCGCTAAAACGATAGCGGAGGAGTCTAAGCCCAAGCCGGCGAGGCTGCGCTGGGCCCCATATGCGGCGCTTGCCCTCGTCGCAGCCGGTCTGAGCGTGGTGGCACTTATCCCCAGGATGAATGCCCCCAAAGACACCTACGACGATCCATATCTTGCTTATGCCCAGGTTGAGGCCGTTTTCAAAACAATCTCGGACAAGATGTCCGTCGCCGCGGACAAACCGGTCCAAATAATCAACAAAATCAACGACAAATGAAACGCATTGCACTCATTGCAGCTCTGCTGCTCCTCACCATATCGTCCTTTGCCCAGAACGGCAGAAGTATTTATCAGAAGTATTCCGACACTGAAGGCATAAGCGCAGTTTACATCTCTCCCGCGATGTTCCGCCTCATGGGGAAGATGCCCGACCTTCAGATGGAGGGAGAAGACATCAACCTCGCACCCCTGGTCCTCTCGCTTTCCGGACTCTACCTTATCAGTTGCGAAGACAGCGCTGTAGGCAAGGAGATTATAAAAGATGCCGAGAAGTTAGTTGCGGCCGGGAAGTACGAACTCCTTCTCGAAGCAAAGGATTCGGGAGAGGCAGTCAGGATCTACACCGTAGGCGACGACAAAACGGTCACAGGCTTTGTCATGATAGCGGCGGACAGCTCGGAGACCACCTTCATCTGCCTCGACGGCACGATGGAACGCGAAGAACTCGAGAACCTGCTGGCCCAGAGCATGGCTACAGAGTAACCGTCAGCCTGAGCATCCAGTTGAAGGGGGCCTGTGGGAACAGGCCCTCTTCTTGGTACCACTCGGCTGAGCCGCCCTGGAAATGGGCACGGTAGACCCACGCATCGGCTTCGTACAGGGTATTGAGCACATTGCCAAGATACACTCCCAGCGTGATGTCACCCTTGCCCCTGAGGCTGAACGACTGGCTTGCCGACATGTTCATGACGGCATAGGAAGGAAGGCAGCGATCCTCCGAGGCAGTGTTGTCCCAGTACTGCTTGCCCACATACTTCATGTCTGCCGAGACGCTCAAGCCTTTGAGCGGAGTCCATACCGCCCGACCTGCGGCCACAGCCGAGGGAGACATGAGCATGGTTGTCCGGTCGAAGTGGACGCTGTACTGTCCCAGGAAATGCCAGTCGTCGATATTGTCGTATTCTTCGTACCAGGCAGTATAGTTCTCTATCTGGTTTACGCTGAAGGTGGCATTGGCCTCAAACCTCAGGGCGTCGATGGGCTTGTAGGCGGCTGCGAGCTCGATACCCCTGCGCCAGCTGCGCGGGACATTCTCCTTGATGGCATAGCCCGAATCGGAGAGTTTGCCAGTCTCCAGAAGCATGTCCTTGTACTCCATGAAGTAGAGTCCGGCCGATGCGCTCAGGCGCTGCCCGGTCCAAGAGTAACCGAACTCGGTATCGAGCATCTTTTCGGGCTTCAGACTGAGCGATGTACCGGCGGCATTGTTGGTCTCGATGACTTCCTTAATGTCGCTCCTGCCGGGCTCGCGATGGCCAAGGGCCACGGACGCATAGGCTTTGTGGCCGCTGGCGGGAGTATAGGTAATGCCGGCCCTGGGATTGAAGAAATCCCATCCGCCGTTCCAGCCAAGGTCGCTGAACTCATCGTCGATGCCCTTCATCCTGAGACCTATGCTCCTGTACTGCAGGTCGACATAGGCGTTGAGGACCTCCGAAGGAGCGTATTCGGCTCTTGCCCAAAGATCGGCCTCCGTCTTTCGGGAATTGTTGTCGTACCACTGCCAGCCGTCGCCGGACCCGGTCCCATGGCCGAAGCCCAGGCCGCGGTGAATGTTGGAGCCCGTCTTGAGGTTTCCCAGGACAGGATTCCAAAGTACCGTCCCGAAATGGCCGCCGGTATAATGGGAAAGATAGGTTCCGCCCGCAATTTTGAGCTTCTCTGCGGAATAGTTGAGCTCGGTCTTGAACACCCAGTAACCGTTGTCCATCGACTTGTTGATGATAAAATCGCTCTTTTCGGAAGGGTCAGCGACATCTTCGGAGCCAAAACCATAGGCCTTGAACTTCTTTCCGGTCTTGTACTGCTCGTAGTAACCGTCGCCCTTGGTGTAATTGAGGGTGGCGGAAGCGAAAAGGCGCTCGGTAAACAGATGGCTGGCAGACAGCTGCAGATGATGCTGGGTGTAGTTATCAGTTTCTCCCGGATAATAGCGGGTATTCCCCTCAGAATCCGTGTACTCCCCTGCCGGATTGTAGGTCCTGTCGGTCTGGATGGCCGAAAGCGGAATACCGTTCCAGGTGATGCCGGTGCGCTGATCTCCCATCAGATAGGTAAACTTGACGGAGCTCCTTTCCGAAAGCCAGCCGGCGCTAAAAAACAGCGACTGCGTATCGCCGAAAGCTCCCCTTATATAGCCGTCGGTCAGGTTTTTGGAGTAGGTCGCCTGGGCATAAAGACCGTTCTTGGCAATCCCGGTACCGGCGGAAACACGCGCCGTCGCTGTGCTGTATGCGCCGAAACCGAAATCGGCCGAAGCGAAGGGCTCCGGACTCACCGCTCCCGAACTCATGTTGATACTGGCGCCGAACGCCCCCACGCCGTTGGCAGAAGTCCCGAGGCCCCTTTGGAGCTGGACTGAGCCGAGGATGCCGGAAAGCGCCGGGATATTGACCCAGAACACCTCCTGCGACTCAGCATCATTGAGGGTGATGCCGTTGAGGGTCACGTTGATCTGCGAGCCCTTGGAGCCGCGCACGGTCATCTTGGAGTAACCGATGCCCGTGCCGCCTTCGTTGGTCGTGACCACGGAGGGCTGCAGGGCGAGCAGCATCGGGAGCGAATTAAGGGGGCTCGTGCTCCTAAGGTCTTCCCTTCCGACCATGGAGAATGTGACAGGAGTGCGGTCGCCTGCACGCGAGACGGCGACTACTGCGCTGTCGAGCTTGTAATTGAGTGAATCTTTCCCTTCAGGGGACGTGTGCGCAAGGGCACCAAGCGCCGCTGTCGCGGCAATCAGCAGAATATTCATGACTTTCTTCTTTCCTACGGCGGTATTAACCGCATCAGGTTCTATGGGACTCTCTCAACTCCACCAAGGAGTACCCCGAGAATAGTTCGTGCAAATATACGATTATTTCTGCTCCGTCAGCTTGACTTCGTAGAGTTTCGGCCAATTTTTTCCGGTGAGGAAGATACGGCCATCTTTGCTGACCGCGATGCCGTTGAGAACGTCGGTGTCCTTAGTGCGCAGTTTGTCTGGCAGGATTCCCGTGCAGTCAATGGTCGCCTCGACCTTGCCGTTGGAAGGATTGATCACAAGAATAATGTCGGTGGTGTAGACATTGGCCCAGATGCGGCCGTCCACCCACTCGAGCTCGTTGAGGTAGCGCATCGGCCGACCGTTGAGGGTCACGACTACCGATCGTGTCTGCCGGAGGTCAGGAGTGAGGAAATACAGTTTGGACGAGCCGTCGGAAGCTATCAGCTGCTTTCCGTCGGTCGTAAGTCCCCAGCCGTCGTGGGCATAAGAATACGACATCCTGTGCTTCAAAGTAGCGGGATCATAGACGAACACCACGCCGTTCTGCCAGGTCAGCACGTAGAGATTGTCTCCCAGCACACACGAGCCTTCCGCAAAATACTTCCTCCCGAACTTGGTCTGCTCCAAGACTTCCCCGCTCTCAAGTGCCACTTTGCGCAGCGTAGACTTGCCATTGAGGCCGGTCGACTCAACAAGAGTATCGGCATGGAAAAACAACCCCTGCGTATATGCCTCGGTGTCGTGGGGATACTCCTTTACGACCTCCACGCCATAGCGCTTCACCTGCGCCTGTGCGCACGAAGTCAGCAGCACCAGCCCGATTACAGCAGTAAACAATCTCTTTAATCGCATAGTTGTGCAAATATAATCATTTAGTGTCGTCTTGCCGCTCTAAATCCCATAATTCTTCAGCGTATGACTTGGACACTCCTCAGCCACTGCACGCCCGTCGAATATGTATAAACCCTCCGCCCATGCCCCCGCCCGACGCCCTTTTCCGTCAGTAAATAGGCCATT
>CAMNNY010000029.1 GCA_946546175.1 uncultured Bacteroidales bacterium | reverse complement strand
GGTACTGACTGCCGAACTGAGCAGGAGTCCGAGCTTGACCGTAGCGGTATTCTCTTCCTTGCAGGTGACGGGGTTGTTGAGGTCACGCACGGCGAGGGTCGAAAGGATGGGGCGCACAAGAACGAGACTCTTTGCCTCCTGCACGTCGATCGACGCGCTCTTGATGTAAACAGGAATCACATACTTGTCGGGAGTAGCAGACATCTCGGCTACCATTGCGGCCGGTTCCCACTTGATGTCGACCATCTTGCGGGCTTCGTCCTTGCCGAACTTGACCGTAAGGCCATCAAGCTCGGAGGCATTGTAGAAGGACTTCGGAAGCGGGACGTAGTCGGTTCCGTGCTCGAAGTTGTAGTCGCCGACGAGGGAGTTATCGACTCCGAGCTCAGCGGTGCAGGAAGAGAAGCCCTTCCCGGCCTTGATAACGCCGATGCGGTTGACCGCATCATAGACGGAATACTCCGCCACGAGGGTTTCGTCGGCACTGCGGAGATAGACCGAATCTTCTACCATATAGTCGTCACGGTAGTCCTGGCAGGCCGTGAGACAGAGGGCGAAAGCGCCCAGAATGTATAATGCTTTTTTCATCAGAATCCGGGGTTTTGGGTCATGTTGGTCATCTGTGCGAGGTGTCCTGAGTAGATCGGGAAGAGGTAGTCTCTGTTAACGAAGGTAGGATCTCCTCCGGGGAAGTCGTCACTTACCCTCTCATACGACTCATGATAGGTGGTGGCGCTGCACTTGAGGGTCCAGTTCTTGGTCGTGCACTCGTTGGTTGCGGTCATCCAGCGGACTGTATCGTACCAGCGGACTGCCTCGCCGTTGAGCTCAACCATACGCTCCATCCTGAGGGCTTCGCGAAGGAGATTCTTGTCGGAGTCGATTCCGGGATAAGCTGCCTCGATGTTGTTGAGGCCGGCCCTGTTGCGAACCTTATTGATGTATTCACACGCAGTTGCAAGATCGGGGCTGGGCTTCTCGATGAGGCACTCGGCATAGTTGAGATAGATCTCAGCAAGTCGGATGGACGGGTAGACGACACTCATCTGGTAGGCCTGCCAGTTGTCGAGCTGACGGTTGGTCGGGTACCACTTGCGCCACATATAACCGGCACGGTTGCTGTCGCCGGAAGTCCTGTAAGGAGAAGTACACGCGCTGTTGTTGTAGCAGGTGAAGAACTTCCTCTTGATATCATTGGGCCAAGGGAAGCCGTTGGGGACTATGCACTGATAGAAACGGGCATCCCTTCCGGTGGTGCTGTTGTGGGCCTCGAAAGCCGGAGCCCAAGGGGCATTGACAGGGACCTTATAGGAGGTATTCCACCCGTCGGCCACATAGCCGGAAAGCGGGTCGACATTGGGTTTGGAGTAGTCCAGACGGCCGTCGGTCTTCTGGTAGGCATTGCCGAGCTGAAGAGGATAGCGGCCGGTAGCCTGCATAGGGAATGCATCAACAAGCTTGAGCGAAGGGGTGATTCCGGCATAGCCGCCCACACCCTCGATCTGGGGAGCGAGAGCACAGCACATGATCTGGCCGGCTCCTGCAAGGTAGGCACCGTACTCCGAAGACTCCCTCTTCCACCATCCCCAGATGGTCTCCTTGTTCCAGGGCCTCTGGAAGACAGCCTGATAGTTGTCGGCCGCAGCCTGCATGGGATCGGTCGAAGTGGATGCGTCGGTAACAAGCGCATATTCTCCTGTGTCGGCAAGGTCGATGAGGGCCTTGTGGACCTGGGCGGCATAATCCCATTTGGTGCCGTCGTAGGTAGTCTCGAAGAACTTCTTGCCGTTGGACTTGCTTACGAAGTTGTCGTAGATGCCTGTGCCGTTCTGGCCGTTGTACAGGGGTGAAGCCTGCATAAGGGCTACGCGGCACTTGACTGCCATGGCGGCACCCTTTGTGGCGCGGCCCTGCCAGTCTCCGGACATCTCGCCGTAGTCGCCTACGTGGACGGGGAGAACCTCGATAGCTTCGTCAAGCTGCCTGAGAATGAAGTCGAAACACTCCTTCATGGTGTTACGCTCGATGATGGAGGCGTCAATCTTGTAATCCGGGGTAGTAGGCTTGCCATCGGAATCCATCCAGATATAGACGGGGCCGTACTGGCGCACGAGGCAATAGTAGTAGTATGCACGAAGGAACTTGGCCTCGGCCTTCATCTGATTCTTGATGAGGGCGAGTTCGTTGGCGCTTTTGTTGTTGTACTCCTTCATCAAG
Source organism: uncultured Bacteroidales bacterium (assembly GCA_946546175.1). Taxonomy (GTDB): domain Bacteria; phylum Bacteroidota; class Bacteroidia; order Bacteroidales; family UBA932; genus Cryptobacteroides. The sequence continues at coordinate 3,963 of CAMNNY010000029.1, read as the reverse complement.
TCTATGTTGTTGATGAAGGTGGTGCACTGGGCGATGGCCTGGTAGAACTTGTTCCAGGTAAGGAAGCCCGTAGCATTGGTGACCGTCGTAGCGGAAGAATAGTTGCCTTCGCGGAACGGCAGGTAGTATACCCACATGGTCCAGGAGAACTGGGCCTCGTCGGAGCGGGCCTCGACCCAGCCTTCGCGGTTGCTGATGGATTCGTCTTCGGGGATGAAGGAATAGATGTGGCGAAGGTAGCTGTGAGCGGTGTTGCCCTGGGAGAATATCTCCGAAAGAGTCGCCTGGTCGTGAAGCGTCACTTCGAGGTAGTCGTTGAACGCTTTTTCGCAACCGGTAAGCATAAGGAGTGCCGCAGCGGCAAGTATGTATGTAATTTTTTTCATTGCTTGATCCTCCTCTTAGAAATTAACGTTGGCACCAAAACAAACCGTTCTCATCTGGGGATAAATGTTACCGTTGCTTGCCGAAAGCTCCGGATCCCATAATTTGAACTTGGAGAATGTGAGGAGGTTGACTCCCTGCACATAGAAACGGACTGTGCTGAGGCCCATCTTACGCACAAGGCGCTTGGGAATCGTATATCCGATTTCGGCGTTCTTTAGTCTCATGAAGCTCATGTCCCTCTGCCAGAAGGTCGAAAGGGCGCTCTGACCGTCAATCGGATAGGCGAACTGGTTGTTCTCGCTCTTGCTGAGGGTAAGCCTCGGGTAAGGAGCGTTGACGTTGCGGTTGTCGGGAGTCCAGCGGTTGAGGGCTACGTCTTCGTAGATCTGGCCGAGCTGGTCCATATTGGTCGACGCACCGTAGAGGTTGGCGCCGGTGATGAACCTGGTGTAGTTGGCGACACCGCTGAAGAATACGGAGAAGTCGATACCAAGATAAGAAGCACTGATGCCGAAACCGTAGTTGATCTCAGGGACGTGGGTGTAACCGATGGGCACTACGTCGAACACGTCGACTACACCGTCACCATTGATGTCGCGGTACTTGATGTCGCCGGGGCGGACTTCGGACTGGAAGGACTGCTTGGGCCAGGTGTCGATGTCTTCCTGACTCTCGAAGAGGCCTTCGGCAATGAGTCCGCGCTGCTGGTAGACAGTGTAACCGTAAGTGTTCTGATACTCCCATATCTGGGGAGGAATATCGTCGTAGCGTTTGCGGTTGCGGTTATATCCGAAGTTTCCGCGGGCGGAAAGGTATAATCCGTTGGTGAAACTCTTCTCGTATTCCATATTGATTTCGAATCCTCTGTTCAGAAGCCGACCGATATTGGCATATTGGGTAGTGTTCTCACCAACGACGGAAGGAGTCATCTGGCGGGGAACATAAATACCCTCTCTGTTTTCCTGGAAAAGGTCGACGTTGACCGCAAGTTGGTCAAAGAACTTCGTTTCGACGCCGATGTTGGTCTTATGGGCGGTCTCCCAGCCTACCGAATCGTCTCCGCGTTTGGCTGTCGAGATACCTGCTCCCCAATTCTTCTTGTTCTGCTCACCGAAAGAGAATCCGGAAGCATAGGTATTCATCTCGGTGTTGAAAGCGAATCGGCTTCCTGGAATTTGGTCGTTACCGACCTCGCCGTAGGAACCTTTGAACTTGAGCATCGAAATCACATCTCTGAGGTCCTCCCAGAAAGGCTCGTTGCTGATGATGTAGCCGAGGGCCACTGAAGGGAAGAAGCCGAAGCGATGGGCCGGAGCAAAGTTTTCGGAACCGTTATAACCGAAATTGACCTCGGCAAAATAACGGTCTTTGTATGAATAGGTCGCACGACCGGCAAGTCCGATATATCTGTGAGGGAAGGCAGGAATATACCCGCCGGGGTTCAGATACTGGAGATTGCGGATATCGAACAACAATAGGCCGCTGACTCTGTGGGCGGAGTTGAATAAGCGCTCGTAATTGAGCGATGCTTCTCCATTGATAGTCATCGATCCATTGTAGCTGGAACTGAATCCCATATAGTTGGAACCCTCCTGCACCTGCTCGAGGCTGAGCGGATACTCTCCGAGCTCGTCCGCCTCGGTCGCACGGCCGGTAGCCCTGTAGATTGAAGGGTATATTCCGCGTCTCAGAGTAATCGAACTCCAAGCATCCCAAGAGAATTTAATGTTGGCGTTGAGACCCTGCAACCATGGTGCAAAGTCGTCGAAATGCTGGGTGAGCGACAACATGGACTGCGCATTCATCTGGTCGTTGGTGGAGTATCCCACTGCATTGAGATCGTTCCAGGGGTTATGACCGACTAGGGCCCTCGAAAGCGAACCGTCCGAGAAATGGATCGGGATGGCGATAGGGGTCATGAGGAGCGTGTAGGTGTAGATATCCTGGAGGCTGGATGCCGGCTGGTTCTTGATGTTGTACTGGGTAGACAGCGATACGCCAAGTTCAGTGCTGCGGGTGATGTTGATATCGGTGTTTGCCCTGAAGTTGAACTTGCGGTAGTTGAGAGAGGCGTCATAGCGCTCATCGTTGGCGTTGTTGAGGATGGAATCCTCGAAATAGTAGGAACCTGCCACATAGTAGCGGACCATCTTTGTACCGCCGCTCACGCTGATGTTGTAGCGGCTGGTGGTGGCCATATCCTTATACATGGTCTTGACCCAGTCGACACTCGGATAGAGGTCGGAGTCGTAGCCGGTACGAGAGTCGTAGCCGATTACGTTGGCCGTGGAGTTGATATAAAGCTCCCGCTTGTAGTCGTCAATGGGAGCAACATTGCCGGAGTCGACGTTGACCTGGTTGAAGAAGTCGATCCACTGGGCGGTATTTGCCATCTTGGGGATCTTGATAGGCTGAGTGGCTCCGAATTCGACTTTTACACTGACCTTGGGAGCTGATTCGCCACCACGCTTGGTCGTGACGATAACGATACCGTTAGCGCCGCGCACACCATACAGAGCCGTAGCGGTAGCATCCTTGAGAATGGAGAACGACGCGATATCATCGGGGTCTACAAGATCCAAGCTGCGCTCGACACCATCTACCAGAATAAGAGGGGTGTTCGCTCCTCCGCCGAAGGTGGAGATACCGCGGATCCAGAAGTCGGCACCGGCACCGGGCTCGCCCGTGCGCTGGAGCACCACCAGACCTGCCATTTTACCCGCAAGGGAAGATGAAACCTGGCCTACGCCGGTCTTGAGGAGCTCGGTGTTGACAGTCGAGATAGAGCCGATGACGGAAGCCTTGCGCTGTGTTCCGTACGCGACGACAGTGACCTCATCGAGCGAAGAAGCAATCGTACGCATCCTCACGACGAAGTTTGTCTGGTCTCCCACCTTGATCTCTTCGTCTTCAAAACCAAGGAACTGGAAAATCAGCACGTCGTGGGGGCTGACTTCGATAGCGAAGCGTCCGTCTTCGTCGGTGATGACGCCTCGCGAACTGCCTCGCACCATGACGGCTGCTCCCGGAATCGGGAGGTCCGTGTCGTCGAGGACCAGACCCGTCACCGTGACTTTCTGCGGCGGTGCGGGCGATTCTGCGGCCAGGGCCTGGATGCCGAAGTGGGCCAGAATCAGAATCAGAATTGTCAGAATTGATTTTTTCATATTTTGTTATTCAGGAATTATTTCGATTGCAAAGCCGCCGCCCTCGGCCTCGTACAGGGTGAGCGTCGTGTGGGAGTCGACGGTCTGAGTGGAAACAATATACTTTTCAGGGGCGGCCTCCCAGTGGGCATCAGGGGCATCCTGCCAGATGGTGCATCGGTAGGTCTTGCCGCGCTCGAGGAAGTCAAGCGGTACGGCAGTGGTACGGGCGGCCGCGGTCTTGCCCCCGACGAACCATTTTTCGGAGCCCGCAGCCTTGCGGGCGACGGTGATATATTCGCCCGGCTCTGCCTCGAGGTAGCGGCTGTCGTCCCAGTCGAGGGCGACGTCGCGGATGAACGCGAACGCGTCGGCGTACTTCTCATAGTGTTCGGGCAGGTCGGCCGCCATCTGAAGGGGCGAGGGCATC
>CAMNNY010000028.1 GCA_946546175.1 uncultured Bacteroidales bacterium | reverse complement strand
GGGACGCCGCGCGGGGGCGCGGCTGGAGTGGCCGGTGAGATTCCTGTTCGTGTAGGGCATGACGAAGAAAGGGGTGGGGCCTCGCGGCCTCAGGGGCCCGGGACGCCGCGCGGGGCGCGGCTGGAGTGGCCTGTGAGACGCGGCACAATGATGCCCAATCAAGTCTGGCATGACATGGAACTGAGAAGTAAAGATACCCGATCATGTCGGGCATGACATAGAACTGGGAAGTAAAGATTCCCGATCAAGTCGGGAATGACTGATCGGGAATAACAGGTTAACTGAGCCGGAAATGCCACGATAACCTCCGGCCCCAGCTGGGGCCTTGGCCCAACTGAGAGCGGCCACCGGCACTTAGCGGCGCAGGCGGGGCTTGACCCAGGAGTCGCCAGGAGAGGTGAAGGCGATGCGGGGGATGCCCGGACCTCCGGCGGGAAGGGCGCGGGTCATGGTGTCCACGAGCGCATAGGTCTGAGAATCCAGAGCATAGAAGCGCTCGAAATCTGAGTCCGTAGTCTTGACCGTGTAGTAGAACAAGTCGCCTACAAGGAGAAGGTCTTCCTTTTCGGGGCAGAACGGTACTTCAGTTACGGCTACCGTGCCGTCGGGGCGAAGCATCGCCAGGCGGCCGTCGCCCGTGACGAGCATGCCGAGCGTGGCGTGGTTTTCGAATTCGGTAATCTTGACATTGCGCACGCCGAGACCGTCGGCCCGGGCGAAATGGCGTACCTGAAGAAGTCCGCCTACCTGCTTGATCTGGTAGAGCTTATCCTCGCTGTCGGTAACGAGATACCCCTCGTCGTACTGCTTGTGGTGCGAAGGATTGCCGCCGAACTTGCGGGCCGGGAAGACGAATCCGGCCTCCCGGAGCATTGTGTTCAGCGAATCCGTCTTCGCCTGCAGCAGCTCATTGGAGTCCATCCTGTAGACATAGATGCCGTCGCGGCGCGAAACCATCGCGTCTTCCGGGTCCTGGAGCTCGAGCCTTTCGGGCACTGACTCCATCAGAAGGTAAACTGGAGGCCATGTCTTGCAGACATCTTTCGGATCGGACGTGACGAAAAGCGAGTTGCTTTCGGCTTCTTCGAGAGTGACGGCGCGGCCTTCGAGCGAGTCGGGGAACTGACCTTTCGACGCCAGAATCGAAGCGTAGAACAGCGGTTGGACCGAATCGTCGTAGACATTGCCCTTGCGGTCGATGAAGCGGTACTCCCTGCCGCTGCCGTGGTCGAGGGCCGTGAAGTCGTGGACTACGCAGCTGTAGAGGGTAAATGGAGTGCGCTCGGGCTTCAGGGTCAGAAGCCGTATCACGTAGGGAACTACCGTCAGTGCGACAACAGCCGCACTCAGTATCACGAATAATCTTGATATCTTTTTCATCAGTCCTGACATCCTTCTTTAAATCTTACTACAGAGCCCCTTACGAGCACATAAGATGCTGCCACATAAAGGCACAGCCAAGGGAGGAAACCGTTGTAGGCCTCAGGCACCTGTGAGAGGAACAGCAGCCACAGAAGGGCTCCGAGAATCACCAGAAGCAGGGCTCTGAACTTCCATGTCGGCTCCAGGATCGCGGCGGCGGTCCAGATGTAGACGGCATGGCCGGCAAGGAACCACACGAGCATGGTGCGGATTATCCGGGCCGTGAGCTCCGCAGCTATCCATTGTCCCATCACAAGCGTGCAGATGGCGGCACTCAGAGCGAACACGACGGTGAGGCCGACAATGCCGTAGCACACGAGCATCAGGATCATCTTCCACTCCGGATACGGCAGATGGAGGGTGAGCTTGAGACGTTTGCGCCCGGTCTCGGGCAGGAACTGTGCGGCAGCGAGGACTCCGCCGGCGACCGCCGGAAGGTAGCGGAGTATCTCGAGGAGCACGGTATCCTTGGCGACAAGGGTAGACCAGAGGACGGCTGCGCCCCTGAATTCCACGACCTTGGCGAGATTGAGCAGGGAGTAGAAGAGAGCTCCCGCGAAAACTGCGAAAATGGCAAGAAGCACCCAGCGGGTCTTGAGCCATTCCTTATAGAGTATCATCTTTCCCATGGCATCAATACTTTCCTGTGAGTTCGATAAAAATGTCCTCGAGGCTCATCCCAGGGTAGCGGGCCATCAGCGAAGGGGCCTCTTCCTTGACGAGGATGCTGCCGTAGTCCATGATAATCACTTCGTCCACGAGTTTCTCCAGATCCTGGATGATGTGGGAGGTCAGAAAGACCGTCTTCCCCTGGGCTTTGGCATAGTCCCGGAGGTACTCGCAGAATAGCCTGCGGTAGCCGGGGTCGAGCCCGAGCGAGAAGTCGTCGAGCACCAGAAGGTCGGCATTCTGCGCAAGGATCAGTCCGAGGGCGACCTGCGAGCGCTGGCCGTTGGACATGCGCGAGATCAGCTGCCCGGGAGCGACCTTGAGCTTCTCCATGAGACCATAATAGGCGTCTTTGTCCCACTTTGGGTAGAAGGCGCTGTAGAACTTTTCGATCTGGGTGATCGTCATGTAGTCGTGCTGGACATGTCCTTCGAGCAGAAGGGCTACCCGCGCCCGGGTCGCCGGCGAGACTGAGTTCGCCGGCTCACCGAACACGTAGCACGCGCCCGACTTGGGCTTGAGGTAGCCCATTAGGATATTGATGGTGGTTGTCTTGCCGGTGCCGTTCTTGCCCAGTAGCCCCACTATCTTCCCGGGAGCAACCTCGAAGTTGAGGTCTTCGTAGATTTTGTGTTTGCCGTAGTAGTGAGTGAGATGCTCACACTTTATGACTGGTTCCATATTACTTTAGCGAAGGGACGGAATCTCTCGTGAAATCGTTGGTGGAATTGTTGGTATCTGCCAGCTTTTCGCCTTCCGACTTTCTGAGAGCAGACTTTCCATAGCGGTCGGGATCCCTGTCGACCTTGCCGCAACCAGTGTAGCCGGCATCGACCGAAGCGTTGAATGCGAGGCGGCCGAGGTCTTCCTCGATACCGAGATTGACGGCATCGACAACCCACTCGTTCTTAAGGATGTAATTGCCGGCCGCGATGTCGCGGGTTGTGAACGCGGCTCCGTTGAACCAGAAGGTCTCGGTACCCGTCCACGGGCATGCCTCCATGTAGGCGGCTGCAGTCTCGTAAGGGACCTTGGCGAGGGCGAGCGAGAAGAATCCGCGGTTGTGGAGCATGGAGAAGGTCTCGGATTCTACGACCCAGTTCTCGATATTGGGCACGTCGGGGTTGTCGGTGTCGTAGTCTTCGCCGTCGAAGATTTCGAAATCGGCTTTCGAAAGGTCGAGTCCGGCACCATTCTCAGCGCTGAAATCCTGGGCGGCCAAAGCGATTACGAGCGACTTTCCGGGAAGAACCGGCACGTCGGAACCGGCACCGGGGATGCGGTACAGGGCGTTGACACCGATACTGTCGGTAAGGGTTACCGTGGGCTCCCAATATGCACCGGCAGCAGAAACCTGTGAATTGTAGGAGGACAGGCAGACAAGCAGACCGTCCGCATAGAGAAGATTCTCGGAGTTGTTGGTAATCTTGATGTACTGGTCGCCGTCGGAGGCGTCGGAAGATGTCCCGCCTTCGGGAAGGAATCCGGCGAAGAAGACTTCCTCGATCACGAAGCCGCCTTCGGACACGTCGGCTGTCTCAGGAAGACCCTGGACGATCTGGAAGCTGGCTGTGGTGGTGACGTTGCCAACAAGGATGATGGCTGCGCGTGCGGCGATCTCGGTGAGAGGCTCAACGGTTACCGTGATAGTGCCGTCGCCGCTGCCTTCGAGGGGCTCGATGGTGAACCAGTCGGCCTCTTCAGCCGTAACAGTCCAGTCGATGTTCGACTTGACCTCGATGGATACGGGCTCGGCGGTGCCTTCGAATCCGACAGTCACGTCAGGCTGGGAGAGTTTGATTGAATCCTGAGGAGCTTTTTCGCATGCGATGAGGGCAAAAAGTGCCAAAACGGGTAAAAGAATTTTTTTCATAAAAATATTTTTTTTAGAATTTGATTCCTGTAAATAATTGTATATCAAGTCTATAATGGTTCGTAAAGTAGTACGTCGCGCCAGCCACCGGATTTAGGAACAGTGTGATTCCTCCTTTCGTCACAAACCCCGCTTCGGCGCCGATATGGGCCCTGAGTGACGAATCCGACAGGCGTTCATAGAGATGAGTGAGGTACTCGGTGGTACGCGCATCGGCGCCTGACGCGGTCGCGGCGGCGGAACCACCGGCCACAGAACCGCCTGCAGCGAAGCCGCCGGCCACAGAACCGCCTGCATCGGCGCCCCCGGCGAGGACAAAGTCGCTGCCGAGAGCCAGTCTGCCCGCGAGACCCGCAGAGATGCCCAAAGTTTCGCTCAGGCGCAGAGTAGCGTCGGCGCCGGCCTTTGCGAAGCAGACCTCGAAGCGAGAGCCTGGATAAAGGTCGGAAGCAGAGATGCCCGAAAAACCGAGAGTCGGATGGACAGTCCACGCGGAGCGTTGCACCATGGCGTCGAGCATCGCCTCGATCGCGTGCTCATGGTACATCGGCAGCGAAGCGGCAGTGCCGAACGCACTGGTAGCGTCGACGACGTTTTCGAGGCCCCGGCGGAGCGAGCCGCGAAGGCGCACGCGCAGCAGCATCCCGGGCCACTTGTGGCCGGCATAGGCGTCGAGCGCGTGGCTCTGCAGCGAGCTCAGAGGGGTCTCGTTCTGGTTCTTGAGGTGCCTGACGATGTCCGACCAGCTGTAGTCCGCTCCGGCGATCCAGCCCAGGCGCGTAACCGGCTCAAGCACCAGCGAAGCGCGAAGGCCGCTGCCCCTGAAGCGCACGTCCATCGACGAACTGGAGCCAGAGAAGCGGCTGAGCGACCGGCCGAAGCCCAGGTCGTGGATAATGGCGGTGTTCATCCCGAGCGGGTTCTTGAAATCGACATCGCCGCTCTGGTGGTAGGTCCTCCATGCCGCCTCGAGCGAGAGGGCATAGCCGCCACTGATGAACCCTCCGCCCGCGCCCAGCAGCAGGTCTGCCGTGATATTGCGCGGACGCGGATCGACCGCCCGATACTCGTGGAGCGCGCGGTAATCGGTATAAAGGCTGTAGAAGAAGCGCGAGTCAGCGGGGCGGGCGGCATAGCGCGCGAAGAAGCGGTACTGCTCCTTCTGGAGGTCGCCACCAATCGAATCGACCGTTACGTAAGGCGCCAGCAGCTCCCAGTCGGAGGAGGTATTCCAGCGCACGCCCCGCTTCACCCCACGCTCGTACGACACGCCGCCCTCGACCCGTCTGAGGCTGTCGAGGCTGTGCGCCGCCCGTGCACGGAACTCCCCTTGGGTGAGGCCTTTGCCTTCGGCCGGCAAATATGCGTCGTCCTCAAGCCGCGAGCGCCATCCCGCCTTCGCGACCGTCGTGTTCTCTTCGGGCCGGATGAGGGTAGTCTGCCCTTCCGAGGCTATCTGGGCCCTGGAAGGCAAGACTGCAAAAAGAAGCAGCGCTATGCTCGGAAGAATCCGTTTCATTGCAATACTATCAGGGGAAGTTCGAGGGTCTGGGTATCTTCTGTCAGAGTAACTGCTGTAAGCAGAGTAGCATACTGGGCGCAGCGGACTTTCTTGCCTTTTCCGTCGGGAAGGACTGCTACGCCGTCAAACGATATGACGTAGACTCCCTTGAGGATGGTCATGTTCGCCCTGCCGTTTACCAGCCTCGGAATGGTGTAGGTCTCTCCCGTGTTCAGATTGCGGAAATAATTGCCGCCGGACTGCGAGTCTACGTTGAGTGCGACTATCTTCTCGCCGGAAGGCATCTGAGCCGTGAGGGTGAGCGAGCACATCACATCATCCTGCTTGGCGCACGAAACGAGAAGCAGGGCAGTGAGAGCTATGAGGGTGATGTGCTTCATATCTTGAAATTGAGTTCCATTCCGAAATAAGGTGTGGTAGCCCTGCGGACATAACTGCCGTTCATCCAGTAGTCGGGAGCTATGCCCAGGAGCCTGTTGACAAAAAGCGAAAGCGAAATCTTCTCCCGTAGGATGTTCTTGGTCGCCTTGATGTTGAGATAGGTCTCGAAAGGAGTAAGGTAGTTGTAGGTGTTCTTCTCCGTGCTCCTGACGAGGTACTTCAGCACCGGGTCTTCTGCGTCGGCATCCGTGAAGGGGTGCTCCACGAGATTCTTGTCGAGGTAGGAGATAGGGCGGCCGGAGACCGGGAGCGGATAG
>CAMNNY010000027.1 GCA_946546175.1 uncultured Bacteroidales bacterium | reverse complement strand
CTGTTCATGACCACTCGCGAGCGTCTCACCGAGCGCCCGACCTCCCTTTATTCAATCTGGCAGCTCGATGTGCAGACGCTTGAGGCAGAGTGCCTTATCAGTGACGACGGTTTCGTGCGCAGCGCATCCTACTCGCCCGACGGAGCCCAGCTTGTCCTCACCGGAAGCCCTGAGGCCTTCGGAGCAATCGGTCAGAAGGGACTGAAGCCCGGGCAGATTCCCAACATGTACGATATCCAGATGTACACCTTCGATATCGCCTCTCGTAAAGTGACCCCTCTGACCGCCGACTTTGCCCCCAGTGTCGACGGCGATCCGGTTTGGGCGGAGTTCGACGGCCGCATCTATTTCAAGACCGAAGACAAAGATGTCCAGAACCTCTACCGGGTGAGCCCCAAGTCCGGCAAAATCGAAAGGCTTGATAACAGGGAAGAGTACCTCTATAGTTTCGATCTCGCTTCCGCGACCCCGAAGATGGTCTACTATGGCCAGAGCCTCTGCAACGGCGACCGCGCCTATATATATAATGTGCTCACCGGCAGCCAGCGCATCGTCGCCGACATCGATGCCGAGCGTTTCTCTTCGACCGACATGGGCGAGGGCGGTGCGTATGATTTTACCTCATCTCGCGGCGACCTCATCAATGGATTCTATGTCCTGCCGCCAGATTTCGACCCTTCGAAGAAATATCCTCTGCTCGTCCACTACTACGGCGGATGTTCACCATCGGCGCGCTACTGCGTCGGCTCCTACTCGCCCCAGGTCTATGCGGCCCAGGGCTACGTGTTCTACGTGGTCAACCCCAGCGGGGCAGCCGGCTTCGGCCAGGAGTTTGCCGCCCGCCATGTCAACACAGCCGGCGATGTGGTGGCCGACGACATCATCGAGGCTACCCGCTCGTTCTGCCGCGACCATGCATTCGTCGATTCGACCAGGATCGGCTGCTTCAGCGCATCCTACGGCGGATTCATGACCCAGCTCCTGCTGACCAAGACCGACCTGTTCGCCGCCGGTATCTCCCATGCCGGCATCAGCGACCACACAAGCTACTGGGGCGAGGGCTACTGGGGCTACTCCTACAGCGAAGTGTCCATGGCCGGCAGCTTCCCCTGGACCCGTAAGGACCTCTATGTGGACCGCTGCCCGCTCTACAACGCCGACAAGATCCACACGCCGCTGCTCTTCCTCCATGGTTCGGTCGACACGAACGTGCCGATAGGGGAGAGCATCCAGATGTTTACCGCCCTCAAGCTTTTGGGAGAGGACACAGCCTTCGTCGTAGTCGACGGCGAAAACCACGGCATCCGCGAGTTCGGCAAGCGCCGGCAGTGGCTGCGCACTATCTTCGCCTGGTTCAGCAAGTACCTCCAGGACGACGATACATGGTGGAACGAACTCTATCCTGAGAAGAACCTGTAGCCGGCAAGTCGCGTCAAAACATCATTTTTAAGCACCAGAATGTGTGAGGTGTGTTTTTTTGGCGACCACCTCACACGCCGATTCTGCCCCACAGATATCCCCAAGCCACATTGCCCGTGTGAGGTGTGCCACTAAAAAGCACACCTCACACATCCATGGGTGTCAGGGGATGGTATCCCCCATATGGTAATAAGGGACCGCAAAAGGGGCTCGCCGGAAGGCGAACCCCTTTTGTGGTCCCAGCAGGGCATGATCCTGCGACTCCCTGATTATGAGTCAGGTGCTCTAACCAACTGAGCTATGGGACCGATCCGACACCCACGGCGGTTAAGCCCGGTGCCTTTTGACGGTCAGGCAGCCCCAAAGGCTGCGCGCCATCAAACCTTGATCTCTACATCAACACCTGCGGGAAGCTCGAGTCTCATCAGGGCGTCAACGGTCTTGGCGTTGCTGTCCTCGATGTCGAGAAGCCTGCAGTATGAATCGAGCTCAAACTGCTCGCGCGACTTCTTGTTGACGAAGGTTGAGCGGTTGACGGTGAAGATCTTCTTGTTGGTAGGGAGCGGAATAGGTCCGTTAACCCTTGCGCCGGTAGTCTTCACAGTCTCAACGATCTTGGACGCCGACTTGTCGACGAGCATATGATCGAAGGATTTGAGTTTAATTCTGATTTTCTGGCTCATATTGTTTTAACTTAATTACTCATCATCATCTGCCAGCTTGTACCCGCTCTTCTCGACGATTTCTTTCTGCATCGAGGCGGTCACTTCAGCATAATGGTCGAACGACATTGTGCTGGTTGCGCGACCTGAAGACAGGGTACGGAGCACGGTAACATATCCAAACTGCTCGGAGAGCGGAACGAACGCCTTGATGATGCGCGCTCCGTTGGCCGTCGAGTCCATTGCATTGATCTGTCCTCTGCGACGGTTGAGGTCGCCTACGATGTCGCCCATGTACTCCTCGGGAGTAACTACCTCGAGGTTCATGATGGGCTCAAGGATGACAGGTTTGCACTTGGGGCAGGCGTGGCGGAAAGCCATACGTCCTGCGATTTCGAACGAGAGCTGGTCTGAGTCTACCGGGTGGTAGGAGCCGTCGATAACGGTAACCTTCATCGACTGAACTTCATAGCCGGCAAGTACGCCGTTGAGCATAGCCGACTTGAAGCCCTTCTCGATGCAAGGAATGAATTCCTTGGGGATGTTGCCGCCTTTGACGACACTCTCAAACTGGAGTCCGGATACGCCGGGATCAGCCGGCCCGATTTCCACGATAATGTCGGCGAATTTGCCGCGTCCGCCAGTCTGCTTCTTGTAGACTTCGCGATGCTGGACGGATGCGGTAATTGCCTCCTTGTAGTTGACCTGAGGCGCACCCTGATTGATCTCCACGCCGAACTCCCTGCGGAGACGGTCGATGATGATATCGAGGTGAAGCTCGCCCATTCCGCTGATGATGGTCTGACCGGTTTCATGGTCTGACTTCACCGTGAAGGTAGGATCCTCCTCGGAAAGTTTGGCGAGCGCTACGCCCAGTTTGTCAAGGTCAGCCTGGGTCTTGGGCTCCACAGCGATACCGATCACCGGATCAGGGAACTCCATGGACTCCAGCACGATGGGATGACTCTCATCGCAGATGGTGTCTCCGGTACGGAGGTCCTTGAATCCGACGGCGGCGGCGATGTCTCCTGCCTCCACAACCTCAATGGGGTTCTGGTGGTTGGAGTGCATCTGATAGAGCCTTGCCACACGCTCCTTCTTCCCCGACCTTACGTTGAGCACGTATGAGCCGGCGTCGAGTTTGCCCGAATATGCGCGCAGGAATGCAAGACGGCCCACGAACGGATCCGTGGCGATCTTGAACACCAGAGCGCAGAAGGGCTCCTGAGAAGAAGGCTGGCGCTCGATCTCGGCGGAGTTGCGGGGATTGACTCCCTTGACAGCGCCCTTGTCGAGAGGGGACGGAAGATAACGCATTACTGCGTCGAGGAGGAACTGAACACCCTTGTTCTTGAAAGACGAACCGCAGCAGGCAGGGACGATCTGCATGGAGATGGTTCCCTTGCGAAGGGCTGCGATGATCTCTTCGCGGGTGATTGACTCAGGGTCCTCGAAATACTTTTCCATCAGGGCCTCGTCGCACTCGGCGGCAGCCTCCACGAGCTTGTCGCGCCAGCTGTCTACCTCGTCGATGAGGTCTTCAGGAATAGCCCCATAGTGGTAATTGACCAGTTCTTCGCTTGAGTTGTAGAAGATGGCCTGCCTGTCGATAAGGTCCACGATGCCCTCGAACTTGTCTTCTGCTCCGATAGGGAGGCAGATGGGCACCGCGTTAGCGCCAAGCTTGGTTTTGATCTCGTCCACACACGCGAGGAAGTCCGCGCCTACGCGGTCCATCTTGTTGACGTATGCGATCTTGGGTACTCCGTACTTGTCGGCCTGCCTCCACACAGTCTCAGACTGCGGCTGCACACGGCCTACCGCGCAGAAAGTCGCGATTGTGCCGTCGAGCACTCGCAGCGAGCGCTCCACCTCTACGGTGAAATCGACGTGGCCGGGAGTGTCGATCAGGTTGATCTGATAGACCTTGCCGCCGTAGTTCCAGAATGCGGTCGTAGCAGCGGAAGTGATGGTGATACCTCGCTCCTGCTCCTGGACCATCCAGTCCATGGTGGCTGCTCCTTCGTGGACTTCGCCGATTTTGTGGGTCTTGCCTGTATAGTACAGGATGCGTTCAGACGTAGTTGTCTTGCCGGCATCGATGTGTGCCATGATGCCGATGTTGCGGGTGAACTGAAGATCCCTTTTTGCCATTCTACCTTATAGTCAACTGAGTTTTAGAAACGGAAGTGAGCAAATGCCTTGTTGGCCTCTGCCATTCTGTGCATATCCTCTTTGCGCTTGAATGCACCACCTTCGTTGTTGTAAGCCGCTACGATCTCTGCGCACAGTTTTTCTGCCATAGAGTGACCGGAACGCTTGCGGGCGAAAGAGATCATATTCTTCATAGAAAGTGAAACTTTCCTCTCCGGTCTCAACTCTGTAGGCACCTGGAAGTTGGCACCGCCGATACGGCGTGACTTGACCTCGATCTGAGGGGTCACGTTCTCGAGCGCCTTCCTCCAAATATCCAGAGGAGCCTTGTCAGAATCTTTCACCTTCTCGCCTACCATGTCAATGGCATCGTAAAAAATGGAATAAGCGATACTCTTCTTTCCCTGCAACATAAGATTGTTCACGAAACGTGTAACCTCCACGTCGTGGAACTTAGGATCAGGAAGTAGAATCCTCTTGCTAGGCTTCGATTTTCTCATTGTTTTGAAAAATTAAAGATTAATACCATCCTTCAGACTACTTCTTCGGCCTCTTGGCTCCGTAGAGTGAGCGGGACTGGGTCCTGCCTTCTACGCCAGCTGTATCCAAAGCGCCTCTAAGGATGTGGTAACGTACACCCGGAAGGTCCTTTACACGACCGCCGCGAACGAGCACGATGGAGTGCTCCTGGAGGTTGTGACCCTCGCCGGGGATGTAGGCATTGACCTCTTTTGCGTTAGTGAGGCGGACACGTGCAACCTTACGCATTGCTGAGTTAGGTTTCTTAGGTGTGGTTGTGTACACACGCACGCAAACGCCACGCTTCTGAGGACAAGCGTCCAGCGCACGAGACTTCGATTTTACTTCGATGACCTCGCGTCCTTTGCGAACCAATTGTTGAATTGTTGGCATAAATAATTGTTAATAAAAATTGTTTACCCCAAAATTTGGGGCTGCAAATATAGTAAAAATTTTTAAAAACCTAACGATAATCGGCAAACTCTACGTCTTTTGCTGCTTTTTCTGCATAGACGGGATCTTGCTGGGCTTTCGAAAGATGCTTTTTGACCCCTTCGGCATCGCCGGTGCGGGCGGATGCGATAGCGGAAATGTAGCTGTCGCGGGCCGTGGCGTCGCCGGAGAGCGAGGCGGCCTGGTCGGCCTTGCCGGCAAGGATCAGCGCGAGAGCTTCGTTGCAGCTGCCGGTACCGGCAAGCGCCTCTGCCGCCGCCTCATACTCGCCGGTCGCAATCTTCATCGAACCGAGGTTCTTCTTGGCATCGTCCGTGCCGGAAAGCTCGAAATAGTTCTTTGCGGATTCGTACTTGCCGCGACGCATCTCAATGGCGCCCAGGAGGTTAAGCACGTCGGGATCGCCCTCGTCGGTGTGGGTGAGGTAGGCGAGAGCCACCTCGGTCTTGCCCTCTTCGAGAGCCATGGCCGCGAGGTTGTAGTAGCCGGCGTTGGAGCCCCAGCGCTCGGTGGTGACCCTGTAGTAGTACTTCTTGCTGTCGCGGTCTTCCGTGATGGTGCCGAGGTGAAGGATTTCGGGCTCGGAGAGGGTGGCGAGCTGCTTGACGGCAAGCTCCTGGAGCTCCTCGTCAGAGTAGCCGGTATGCTCGGCGTTCACCACGAACGAAGCGCGGCGAAGCCCCGGGAAGACGTCTTTCTTAATATCTTCGTAGATGAACGAAAGGTTCTTGATTTCCTGCTCCCTCACGTCGGGGTCGGAGTACATCGAAAGCACGCGGAGGATAAGATCCTTGTCTTCGATGTCGGAATTCTCCATCGCCTCCTTGAAGCCTTCCCAGTCCTGCCCTACGCCCTTGATCTGGATGTCCTCGGAGAGACCTCCGGAGACCTTGTTCCAGGTCTGTTTGGCGGAAGTGGCGCGGTCCTGCGAGAGCTTGTCGTTGAGGTCGACACCGCCTTCGGGTGATGCGTAAGCCACGATCTCGGCTCCCGTGACATTGTAGCGAGGATTGTTCTGGATCTCCTTGAGGTAAGACTTGTAGACAGCCAGGGCGTTGTTGTTGATCGCGTCGTTCTTCACGTACGAAGAGTTGACATCGAACATGATACTGGTTTCGGCCGTGTGGGTCGTGACCTGCTGGAATCCGTCGTCTTTCAGCGAGAATTCTCCGCCGAGGTCGGCGAGCTTGTAGGTGGCGATGCAGCCGTCGGCAACCTTGATCGAAGGAAGGTCGATGGTCTTGTCGCCAACCATCAACTTGCACTGGAGCTCAAGCACGCTCTGCTCCATCCCCTTCACGAAATCGAACGAGACGTTCTGGGTGTGCTTTCCGCCGCTCAGGGGAATCACCCTGTAATTGGCCTTGATCTTCTCTCCCTGATAGATGACCGCCTTGCCCGTGCGCTGGCCGTCGGCATAGACGAGAACGGGGGTAAGAACCATCATGGAGTTGGTCTTGAAGTAGCCCGAGGGGAAAGTGATGTCGATGTCGGCGCTGATCTTGTCGCTGACGACTTCGAGGACCTTGGGGGTGCAGGTGACGCCGATAGTGTCGGCTCCGCCCGAGACTTGCTTCTGAGATGAGCATGCCGCTGCCGTGAAAGCGGCGAGCGTTGCTGCGAAGAGTATCTTGATTGCT
>CAMNNY010000026.1 GCA_946546175.1 uncultured Bacteroidales bacterium | reverse complement strand
CTCTACTACGGCTATATCTTCGCCGCAGTGTTTATCGGATACAATATCACGGTGACTCCCGTCATCGGCTACAACTACGGGGCCGGCAATCGCGGAGAGCTCCGGAGCCTGCTGCGGCACTCGATAGTGCTGCTGCTCGTGCTCGGCGCGCTGATGACCGCGGTCTCCGAGCTCTCCGCCGGGCCGGCCGCCCGCCTGTTCGTGGGCTACGATCCCGAGCTCAGCAAACTCACCGAACGTGCCATCAGGCTATACATGATCAGCTTCTTCATAGCCGGCATCAACCTCTTCACGTCTGCATGGTTCACCGGCCTCGGCAATGGGAAAGTATCCGCCAATCTGGCTTTTGTGCGCAACCTCGTGCTCGAACTCGGCTTCGTATTTCTGCTGCCGGCACTGCTCGGCCAGGACGGCATCTGGCTCGCCGTCGATGCCGCCGACCTCTGCTGCCTCGTGCTGTCGGTGACGCTCATCCTCTCTTATCGCAAACGCTATGGCTATTAACAAGACCAACGCCGCCCGCCTTCTGGAGACTGCGGGCATCCACTTCGAACTCATACCCTACGAGGTCGACGAGAGCAACCTCTCGGTAGACCATGTCGCCGAGCAGCTCGGAGAGCCCATCGAGAGGGTGTTCAAGACGCTGGTGCTGCGCGGCGACCGGGGAGGTCTGTTCGTGTGCGTGATGCCGGGCGACATGGAGGTAGACCTCAAGGTCGCCGCGCGCATCTCCGGCAACAAATCCTGCGCGATGATCCATATGAAGGAGCTCCTGCCTGAGACAGGCTACATTCGCGGCGGCTGCTCCCCCATCGGCATGAAAAAGCCCCTGCCGACTTTCATATACGAGTCGGCTCTGCTGTACGACTATATATATGTAAGCGCCGGCGTGCGCGGCCTCCAGCTCAAGATCGCGCCGGAGGATCTCATCCGCTTCGTCGGTGCCGAGATTTATCCGCTATAATATTTGGATTATTCAAATAACTCACTACCTTTGCTTTGTCATTAGGATGACTTACAATTAAACTATGAACGGGCATCCATCCTCTAAATGGTTGCCCGTTTTGTTTTTAAACACATACCGAGGGGAGGTACTGCAGCAAAGGCGCTTTGTTCTTCAACTGTAAGTTACGGTTTTACCATACTTTCCAGATAATCAACCTGCTCAGGAGTGGTAGCCCAGCTGGTTGCGAAGCGGGTGACCAAGCGGCCGTCGGGCAGGGTTTCCCAGACTTCAAATTGAACTTTGCCCCGCAGCCCCTTCGCTGTAGTCGCAGGTGAACGAAATCATAAGTCAGAGATAATTGCTTTAAGTTCTGCGGCGTGGCGGCCGGGGACTATGATATGGTGGTTGCCGATGGGATTGGTCAGGAAGTAGGACGCGATCAGCGACGGGTCGTCGAGAGTGAGCTCGATCTGGGTGCGGCAGAGGGCGGGATCTGTCAGGTTACGGCCGATAACGCCCTCGGCGGCAAACACGCGCCTTAGGTCGCCGGAAACCTTGAAAACAGTCACCGCCGTTTCGGGAATATGTCCGCGAATGCCCACTCCGATTCCCGACTCGAAATGCGTGTCGAGTTTCGCCTCGTCTACCATATCGAGCGGCACGGTGCAATGGGCGAAAACGATCCTGCCGCTCTCCGAGTCCATGCGCGAAGGATTGGCCATGAAGCCTGTCCGGCCGGTGAGGGCGCGCGCTACCGTCATCGCGAGCAGCGCGGGCACATCGCCTTCGCAGCCGGCGGGGATGCCTTCGGCGTTGAATGCCGCAAGCGAGAGGCAGCCCGTGTTGCCGACCTCGCTCAGCAGGTCGAAGCAGCGGATGGTGAAGCCGCCCAGCGCCCGCGAGCGGACTACCTCCTTGAGACCGGCGTGGATCTTGAGCGCCCCCGGGATGGCTTGCGCCACCCTTTGGGAATGGTCACTCTCTACCAGTTCGGTCGGCCTGCCGTCTATCTCGACCGGCGAGGCGGATGCGACCGCGTCTTTGACTTCCTGCATCGGGATGTTGACAAGTTCGATGCCTAGTTTTTCCTTGACGATGTCGTACGAAGCATTGCTTGAAATAAGCCAGTCAGACGGCTTTCCGAGCACGCCGAGCCGCAGGCCGCGCAGTGCTGCCCTCGCCTTCGCTGCGCTCGCCAGGGCCTCCGCGCGGCCCCGCACGCTCGGCGCGCTCCCGTGCAGGATCTCCCCTTTTCGACCTTGCTGATTGAGGTACGAAAGTATCTCCATCGAAGCCGCGAGCGAATTGCTCTTTCCGGAAGTCAGAAGATAGAAATGCTTGGTTTTCAGCTTCGGCAGGATTTTCAGAAATTCCCCTTCCGTGCCGCCTGTACGCACATAAATCAGGTCAAGGGCATGGCTGCCAAAATCTGTGTAATCCGCATTCCTAAAATCATATCCACCGTCCGGGAATAATTCTCCCAGAAACTCTTTGGTCGTTTTGTCTACTGCCTGCGCGTCGTGAAGCGCGGAAGTAAGAGTGTATATCGCTATGTCTTTCATTTCTTCTTTTTAGCTTTAATTTCCGCGATGAGTGACAACACACCTATTACGATACCTATAACCCCGAGAGCCAGGCCGACGAGGTCCCAGTTTTCCTTAAAGAATGTAACTACCTGTTCCATATCATTTATGCTTTGCCAAGCATACCCTCACAGCCAGCAAGGATATCCTGAAATGTCGTTTCAAAATCGCCGGTGTACCACGGATCCGCCACGTCGCGACTCCTTCCTGCATAAGACATCATCAGGTGGATTTTCCCTTCCGGATCATCCGGCATAAAGCGCCCAATCAGCCGCAAGTTGGATGCGTCCATACAGATAATCCTGTCAAATCTGTCGTAGTCGGCGGCGGTTACCTGCCTCGCACGCTTGCCCTGATCGAAAGACACGCCGTGCTGGGTCAGGCAGCGCTTCGCTGGCGGGTAGATCGGGTTGCCGACCTCCTCGGCCGACACCGCCGCCGACTCAGCATAGTATTCTCCCGCCAGCCCTTTAGCCTCCGCGAGCGCCTTGAAAATAAACTCCGCCATCGGACTCCTGCATATATTGCCGTGGCACACGAAAAGTATTTTTGTCATTGTCTGTTCTTTGTTGCGGGTGTCTGTCCTTTGTTGTGGGTGCCTTTTCTTTGTTGCGAATGTTTGCACCTTGTTGCGGATATCTCTTCTGTTTCGCGCATCGATGGCTCGGAATCAAGCCCGCCTGGTACCATCTTCCAAAAATAACGTTTTTTTGAACTACTTCCCCCCGCCCGACCGGAAGTAGTCCAAAATTTCCGTCAACGCCGGCCCCGACCATCACGTCCAACCTCGCTCTGTTATGCCCACCTCCTCTGTCTTTCCTGACCGTCTCTGTCATTCCCGACTTATTCGGCCATCCTCCTGTCATCGCCGGCACTACCTTATACCAAACCTGTTCGGGCTTCTTTCCCGCCTTCGCCGGCCCCGACCGGCAATCTTCTGAAAAATTTTTATGCTACTCTGCCCCCTCATCGCTTCGTCTGCGAAGCCCTCGCGTGTGGCACACCCTCTGCACCCCACTCCCGACTCCGCGCGAGTGGCGCGAGGGCCTCGGGCGCAGGCCAAGAAGTCCGCTCGGCGGGAGCGGAGGTTTTTGGCAGTTACCGTGGTAGGCCGATCACTCAAGTCAGGCCACTCGCACTCGCAGAACCTGCCAATCTCACCGAACCGCCCCGGTAACTGCCGAAAACCGACGAAACCACCGAGCCCCCTTCGCGGACACTCACGCCCGCAACTTGCTAATCGCGTAGGAGTGATGGTAGCGCCTTTGGATGCGCAGTGTTTCCGCAAAAGACCGGTGGTTGCACATCTGACGCCCTTTTCCGTTAGTAAATCGGCCATTTTACTGACCAAATCACCTTCGAAGACCCATTCCGTCAGCAAAACGGCCGTTTTACTAACCATCCGCCGGACTTATCC
>CAMNNY010000025.1 GCA_946546175.1 uncultured Bacteroidales bacterium | reverse complement strand
CCCCCGACGCAGGCGCAGGGAGTTGCAGACCACGCAGACGGAGCTGAGGGCCATGCAGGCGGCGCCGATCATCGGGCTGAGGAGGAATCCGAAGGCCGGGTACAGGGCGCCGGCGGCGACGGGCACTGCCAGGATGTTGTAGAAGAAGGCCCAGAAGAGGTTCTCGCGGATAATGCGGGTGGTGCGACGCGACAGACGGATCAGCTGAGGAACTTTGGAGAGATCGCCCGAGACGATGGTGACCATGGCGGTATCTATGGCTATGTCGCTGCCCGTGCCCATGGCAATGCTGAGGTCGGCGCAGGCGAGGGCCGCGCTGTCGTTGATGCCGTCGCCCACCATCGCGACTTTGCGGCCCGAAGCCTGCAACTCGCGGATATACTGAGCTTTACCATCTGGAAGAACTTCTGCGCGGACTTCGTCGATACCGGCCTGCGAGGCAATCGCCAAAGCGGAAAGCTCATTGTCGCCGGTGAGGAGGCAGGTGCGGACTCCCATCCTGTGGAGTTCTTGCACTGCATCCGCAGCACCGGGCTTCAGCTCGTCGGCTATGGCGAAGACGCCGAGCAGGAGCGAGCCGCGGGAGAAGAAGACGACAGTCTTGCCCTCGGCTCGCCAGCGCTCGGCGTCCTCGTCCCGCACTGCCGCATAGTTCCCGGCGAAGTACTCGGCACCGTCGAAGAGTGCTCTCACGCCCGATCCCGGGATACTCTCGACCTTTTCCGGCCCGAAGGGCTCGGGCTCAGCAAACCCGGAAGACTGCAGCCACTGCGTCAGCGCGCCCGCGAGAGGATGTTCGCTGCGGCTCTCCATCGCCAGGAGGATGCCCGCTGCCCGGGCGGGGTCGGAGGTATGCCAGATCGCTTCCAACACCTTCGGCCGGCCGAGCGTGAGTGTGCCGGTCTTGTCCAGCACCACCGTATCCACCGTTCGGGCGGTCTGCAGCGAGTCAGCGTCCCCAATGAGGATGCCCCTGCGCGCGCCGTTGCCGATCCCTGCGATTATCGCAGTCGGGGTCGCGAGCCCCAGCGAACACGGGCAGGCGATCACCAGCACCGTCACCATCGCAAGGAGCCCGTGGGTCAGTCCCCCTCCGGGGGAGAAAATGATCCACGCGAGCAAAGCCGCGATCGCGATCCCGATAATCACCGGCACAAACACGGATGCCACCCGGTCTACGACGTTCTGGATTTTGGCTTTGCTGCCCTGGGCGTCTTTGACCATGCGTATGATGGCCGAAAGCATAGTATCTCTGCCGACCTTCTCTGCACGCACCTCCAGGGCGCCGTGCTGATTGACCGTGCCGGCGTAGACCTTGTCGCCTTGATGCTTGAAGTTCGGGACTGGTTCGCCGGTGAGCATGCTCTCGTCCACATAGGATTCCCCCTCGGTTACTATGCCATCGGCCCCGATGCGCTCGCCGGGCTTAACGGTGAAGATGTCTCCTTTTCGGATATCGATTGCCTTGGGCTCAAGATCCATAAGCTCGCGTACACTGGCCCCGGTTGCCCTTTTCGCCTTTTCCTCGAGCGTCCGCCCCAGGAGTATGAACGCCACGATCATCGCCGACGACTCAAAATAGAGGTCGGCACTGAGCCCTCGCGAAGTCCAGACCTGCGGGGCTATGAGATTGAAGGTGCTGAAAGTAAATGAGATGATTATGGACAGGGCGACCAGGGTGTCCATCCCGGTGGCGCCGTGGCGGAGCTGCTTCCAGGCGCTTACGATAAAGCGCCTACCGCACCAGAATACTGCGGGAGCGGCGAGTGCGAAGAGCAGCCAGCCCTTGAGCGTGAACTCGGGCGCGAGCATGCTCACGCCCATCGTGAGCGCGGCAAGCACCAGCGCCGCTGCGGCGTCGCGCCTCAGCGCCCGCCACTCCCTCTCGCGAATCCGCTCCGCCAGCCGCTCGGCGCGCTCGTCCGGGTCGTCGGTGGTTTCCACGTTCCCGTCCTCGCTGCCCTCGCCGCACACTTCTGAGCCGCCGGGGCAGCCCGCCCTGTGTGTGTCAGATCCGTCCGCGACGCCTGCGCTTCTGGCCTCGCCGCGCCCCTTTCGCCGGTCTGAGTCGTCGTCTTCGTCGGCACCCTCGGTGATGAGCTCATAGCCGGCGTCGCTGACTGCCTTTTTCAATTCTTTCGGGCCGGTCACGGCGGAGTCATACACTACCTGAGCACTATTGGAGGCGAGGCTAACGGCGCAGCTCTCCACGCCCTTCACCCCTTTGATGGCTTTTTCCACTCTGGCCACGCACGCCGCGCAGCCCATTCCTGTAACGGGGAAATTCTTCTTTGTTGTCATAGTACGCAAATATACAAATAATCGGCGACCACTCCTCCCATAGACGGCTATCCGTCAGTAAAAAGGCCGATTTACTGACCGAATGGCCCCGCCGAGACAATTTCGTCAGTAAAAAGGCCGATTTACTGACCGAGTGGCCCCGCCGAGACAATTCCGTCAGTAAAATGGCGGTTTTACTAACCGAATGGCCATACAAAGAGCAATCCGTCAGTAAAATGGCGGTTTTACTGACGGACTGTGCGATAAGGAGACACTGCGAGACTACCCGCAGTAGAAGAACTTGTCGACGTACTCCTTCATGAGGGTCGGGTCGGCATCGGCCCGGGCATGGAGGTCCGCATCGTCGTAGCTGCGAAGAGCCTGCAGTACGCCGTCGATCATGCGGGGCGAGAACACGCCGGCCTCTTCGTAGACCGTGCGGACCTTCTCCAGGCAGTCGGCCGATGCGGCGCAGCTGGCCGGAAGGGCGTCGAGCCGGGCGAGGACCTCTGCGCCTTCCTTCTTATGGATGTCGAGGTCGACATATTTTTCTGCGGCGAGATCGAGGGCAGTCTTCCGGTCGAGCGACAGACCGTAGCGGCAGGCGACGCACAGGGCGGCCATCAGCTGGTAGATATCGGCAGAGCCGTCGGGGCTGCGCATCTCAACCGTCTGCTTGGACGACTCCAGCACGGCATCAGCCTCGAGGGGATTCGCCATGGCGGAGAGACTGCGCCCGCCCCTCCAGCCGAGGGGGACGCGCACGAGGGCCGAACGGTTGCAGTCGCCCCAGCACACATTGGTCGGAGCTTCCTGATGGGGCACAAGCCTGAAGAAAGATGTCGGGTTCTTGTTGCCGAAAGCCGTGATGGACGGAGCCAGCACCATCATGCCGGCTATGGCGCGGCGTGCGATCTCGGAGAGTTCTCCGCCCTCGGTCATGCAGTTGTGGCCGTCGTTCATGATGCGCATGTGGATATGCATGCCGCTGCCGGCCTCACCCACGATAATCTTCGGGGCGAAGGTGACGTCGAGACCCCACTGGTAGGCGAGGTTGCGGATGACCCATTTGGCGAGAAGGATCTGGTCCGCGGCTGACTCCACGGGGTCAGGAAGGAATTCGATCTCGTTCTGCTCGTAGACCTTGCCGTCGAGAGTGAAGTTGCCAACCTCGGAGTGGCCGTATTTGATGTGGCCGCCGGTCTTGGCGATGAGCTCCATGCACTGGCGGCGGAAGTCGTTCATCTTGGCGAATGGCTCCGTTTCGTGGTAGCCGTGCTGCTCCGTACCGGGGAAGAGAGGGTCTTCCTCTGCGATGACGTAGTACTCCAGCTCAGCCATGGCCTCGAAGGTGAATCCGGTCGAGGCGAAAAATGCTTCCTGGGCCCGGGCAAGAGTCTGCGAGGGGTCGCAGTCGAAGGGCTGACCGTCTTTGTCGAAGAAGGTGCAGAGCATGGCTACCGTCGGGATTTCGGCAAAGGGATCTACGAATGCGGTGCGGTAGCGCGGAACCACGTAGAGGTCGCTGCTGCCGGGCTGCACGAAAGAGGGGAACAGGCTCGAGCCGTCTACGCGCTCACCCTCGGTGAGGATGGTTTCCAGATACTCCTGGTCGTTGATAACGAAGTTGAGGGTCTTCACGCGGCCGTCCTCGGCGGGATACATGAAATCGACCATCTTGATGCCGTGGCCGATGATGAAGTCTACAATATCCTTTTTGGTAAAGGTTTCGGGGAGCTTTCCGAGTGAGGACACTATCTCATTGGGGTTGAGAGATATCTTTTTGTTCATATAGTCAGTGTTTCGTTACGGGTTAACAAAGGTAGCGAAAATGTATTACAAAAAAAATTTGCAGTGTTTAGGAAAATGTGTATCTTTGCAGTCCATTTTCAGGTCTGACCCGGGCCGAAAAGCTTGACAAGGACTAAAGGAGAGATGTCAGAGTGGTCTATTGAGGCAGTCTTGAAAACTGTTGACCTGCGAGGGTCCGGGGGTTCGAATCCCTCTCTCTCCGCCAGAAAAATCTGGATGTGGCGCAGTTGGTAGCGCACCTGGTTAGGGACCAGGAGGTCGCTGGTTCAAGTCCAGTCATCCAGACAAAAGCTCAGCTGAAAAGCTGGGCTTTTTTTGTGCCCCGATCCTATTAGGTATTCTGCGGGAAAATCACTATCTTTGCGCGATTATGCCGTTTCGCGCGCGTGCGTGTCGACGCTGCAGTCCGCCTTCGAGGCCTGTCCACCCCCGGACAGGGGCAGGGGGTAGGCGTCCGTCGGTAGCAAGTTCTGCGGAGCAGGACGAAGATAACGATGGAAGGGGCCGGAAGGAGCGTAGCGACTGGAGTCCTCGAAGGCGGACTGCCGCGTCGCGGGCCAAAAGGCATACAGACAAAGACAAAAAGACAAAATACGAAATATAATGACAGCTAACGAAATCAGGCAGAAGTTTCTCGACTTCTTCGCTTCGAAAGGACACACCGTGGTGCCTTCGGCTCCGATGGTGGTAAAGGGCGACCCGACCCTGATGTTTACCAATGCGGGAATGAACCAGTTCAAGGACATCTTCCTTGGCAATGCCGGAAAGAAATGGGACCGTGCGACCGATTCTCAGAAGTGCCTCCGCGTCAGCGGAAAGCACAACGACCTTGAGGAGGTCGGCCACGACACCTACCACCATACCATGTTTGAGATGCTCGGAAACTGGAGCTTCGGCGACTACTTCAAGAACGAAGCCATCGACTGGGCCTGGGAGCTTCTGACCGAAGTCTACAAAATCGACAAGAACCTTCTCTACGCCACCGTGTTCGAGGGCAGCAAGGAAGACGGCACCGAGCTTGACGAAGAAGCCCGCAAGGCATGGCTCAGGCACCTCCCCGCAGACCACATCCTGCTTGGCAACAAGCACGACAACTTTTGGGAGATGGGCGAGACCGGCCCCTGCGGCCCTTGCTCCGAGATTCATATCGACATCCGCACTCCTCAGGAGAAGGCTTCCGGAATCCCTGCCCGTGAGCTCGTCAACAAGTCCGACCCCCACGTCATCGAAATCTGGAACATCGTGTTCATGCAGTACATGCGCATGGCCGACGGCCACCTCGAGAGCCTTCCCGCCAAGAACATCGACACCGGAATGGGCTTCGAGCGCCTCTGCGCCGTGCTCCAGGGCAAGAACAGCAACTACGACACGGACGTGTTCTCCGGCCTTCTCGGAAAGATCGGCGAACTCTCCGGCCACAAATACGGTGAGTCCGAAAAGACCGACGTCGCCATGAGGGTCATCGCCGACCACATCCGTGCAATCAGTTTCTCGATTGCCGACGGTCAGCTTCCCGGCAACGTCAAGGCCGGCTACGTGATCCGCAGGATCCTCCGCCGCGCAGTGCGCTACGGCTACACCTTCCTCGGCATGAACGAGCCGTTCCTCTGCCGCCTCGTGCAGCAGCTCGTAGACGACATGGGCGGCGCATATCCCGAACTTGTCAGCCAGCAGCGCATCATCGAGTCCGTGATCCGCGAAGAAGAACTCGCGTTCCTGCGCACTCTCGACCGCGGAATCAAACTTCTCGACGACTACATGGCCAAGAACAGCGCGACCAAGGTCATCCCCGGAGTTGACGCATTCGTGCTCTACGACACCTACGGATTCCCGATCGACCTTACCGAGCTTATCGCCGGTGAGAACGGTTACAAAGTCGACCTCGACGCATTCAATGTAGAGCTGCAGAAGCAGAAGGAGCGTGCGCGCAATGCCACCGCCAACGAATTCGGCGACTGGGTGGAGTACGCCCATGGCGAGTCGGAGTTCGTCGGCTACGACCGTACAGAGGTCGAGGGAGCGCGCCTTCTGAGGCAGCGTACCGTAGTCCAGAAGAACAAGAAGATGCTTCAGCTCGTATTCGACATCACTCCGTTCTACGGTGAGATGGGAGGCGAGGTCGGAGATACCGGATACATCGAGTCCGAGAGCGGCGAGCGCATCGCCATCCTCGACACCGTCAAGGAAAACGGACTTACCGTCCATATCGCCGAGAGGCTCCCTGAAGACTGCACGTCAGCGTTCACCCTCAAGGTTGATGCTCACCGCAGGCAGAATATCGCAAACAACCACTCCTGCACCCACCTCCTCGACCAGGCTCTCCGTGAGATCCTCGGAACCCACGTCGAGCAGAAGGGTTCATACGTCTCCGACACTCAGCTGCGCTTCGACTTCTCCCACTTCGAGAAACTCTCCGACGAGCAGATCCGCAAGGTCGAGAACCGTGTGAATGAGATGATCCGCGCCGACTATCCGCTCGAAGAGCATCGCAACGCTACGATGGAGCAGGCTCAGGCGATGGGCGCGATAGCGCTTTTCGGTGAGAAGTACGGCGATACCGTCCGTGTGGTCAAGTTCGGCCCCAGCGCAGAGCTTTGCGGCGGCTGCCACGTCTCCGCGACAGGCCGCATCGGCTTCTTCAAGATAGTCAGCGAATCTGCCATTGCTGCAGGTGTGCGCCGTATCGAGGCCGTCACCGGCGAGAATGCTGAGGCCTGGGTAGACATGATGCAGGATGTAGTCAAGACCGCCCGCGCCGCATTCAACAACGCTCCCGATATCGTTGCTGCTATCCGCAAGATGATAGAGGACAACGCATCCTTCAAGAAGCAGGCTGAAGAGTTCGCAAAGCAAAAGACTGCTCAGTTCGCCAAGGCTGTGGCAGAACACGCCAAGCAGGTGAACGGAGTCAACCTCATAGTGATCGACCGCGCACTTGCCGCCGATGCCAATCCGGTGATGGTCAGGGAAGCGGCGACCCAGTTGCAGAAGAGTCTGGAGAACACCGCCCTTGTGGCTGCCTTCGTCTTCGAAGGCAAGCCTCAACTGGCGCTCATGTATTCTCAGGACCTTGTAGCCAAGGGTAAGAACGCTGGCGCCGACATCCGTGAGGCGGCTAAATTCATTCAGGGTGGTGGCGGCGGCCAGAGCGGCCTCGCTACTGCCGGAGGCAAGAATCCCGACGGTATCGCCGAGGCGCTCGAGGCCCTCGTCGCCGCCGCAACCCGCTAAACCGGCAGATCAGGATGAAGAGACTCGACAGATTCGTACTGAAGGCATTTCTGGGACCGTTCGCAGCGATCCTTCTGATTGTCGTCTTCGTCCTGATGCTCCACTTCCTGTGGCTCTACATCGACGAGCTCGTAGGCAAAGGCCTTGGTTTCAGGGTTATAGCCGAGTTCCTGATGTGGGGCACCTGCACCATCCTGCCGCTCGCACTCCCTCTTGCAACCCTCCTCTCCTCGATGATGACCTTCGGTCAGATGACGGAGAACAAGGAGCTGATGGCCGTCAAGGCCTCCGGAGTTTCGTTCGTCAGGGTGATGACTCCGCTTATCATAGTCTCCGCCATCATCGCAATCGGAGCATACTATATAGGCGACAACCTGGTGCCGAAAGCATACATGGAGATCTACCAGCTCCGTACCGACATCGGCAAGACCAAGGAAGAGATCAAGATCCCTTCCGGAACCTTCTACGACGGTATCGACGGCTACATCCTCAGGGTCGACGACCAGCACAACGGAATGCTCTACGGAGTCCAGGTCTATGACCACACAGCGAAGAAGGGCAATGTCTCAGTTACTCTGGCCGACTCCGCGACACTCCGTCTTTCGAGAGCCAAGGATTACCTTATCTTCACCCTTTACAACGGCATCAACTATCAGGAGACAAATTCCCGCCATGGGAGCGAGATGGACCTTCAGCTGAGCAAGGTCTCCTTCGAGAAGCAGCAGCTGATCATCTCGCTGTCGAACTATGCCTTCGAAAAGTCTGAGGAAAACATGTTCGGCAACCAGATCAAGGCCCAGAAAACGGCATCTCTCGTGGTTGAGCGCGATTCGCTCAAGCAGATAACCGATGCGGCGTACGACACCCACTACAAGTCACTTGCCGAGGCGTCGTATTTCTCGTTCAGGAAGCAGCTTGACTCCTCGCAGTTCGACACTCCCCGTTCCGAGTTCAAGTACGAAGGATTCGGTACCTGGAAGACCCGCAAAGACAAGATAAGGGCCCTGAGAAATGCTTCCGAGAAGGCCAACAGGATGGCCTCCGAGCTCACCAACTACGGAAGGGAGAACTACGTGGAGTATTTCTATCTCCGCCGGGCCGACGTGGAGATCCTCAAAAAAATAGCGCAGGCCCTTGCCTGTTTTATTCTGTTCTTCATCGGAGCGCCGCTCGGCGCCCTGATCGGAAAGGGCGGACTCGGAGTCAGCGCAATCATCTCGGTGCTGTTCTTCGTCCTCTATTGGGTGGTGGACATCTCCGGAACCAAACTTGCCAACGACGGTGCGGTAGCCGCTCCGGTCGGGGCATTCATCTCGTCCTATGTGCTGGGGCCCATAGGCGCATATCTTACCTGGAAAGCAGTGCACGATTCAACATTCAACGGAGTCGATTCGCTTAAGACCGCGCTTCGCAGGCTCTGGCGCAAGATCTGGAGCCTCTTCCGCCGGACGCGGATCGTCTATATGGGTACGCCCGAATTTGCGGTCGCGCCCCTCGACAATCTCATCAGACACAGATACCACATCGTGGGAGT
>CAMNNY010000024.1 GCA_946546175.1 uncultured Bacteroidales bacterium | reverse complement strand
AGGTTGCGGCCTGCGCGCCGGTGCCGGGCGGAAAGTCGGTGACGAGGGCGGAGCCGGGGGTGGATGCTATGCGCTGGGCGTCGCGGGCGTTGCCGCGGGGGTAGATTTCCTCGGGCCCGGTCGGGATGACGGCGACGGTCCTCAGGCCAGCTTCCAGCGCGGCTCTGTGCGCGCAGATGTCCACGCCGTAAGCGAGTCCGCTCACAATCACCGGCTTACGCTGCGCCTGAGCGAGGGTGAAGACTATTTTCCGGGCCCATTCCTGCCCGTAGAACGAAACGTCGCGCGTGCCGACTATCGAGATGAACGGGCTGTCGTCGAATACCTCCTCAACGGGACTGAAGCTTTTCAGGTAGAATCCGGCGGGGCAGTCGGGGCACTCTGCAAGCGCCTTGGGGTAGCCGGGTTCACCCAGGGCGATGAAGTCTATGCCTTGGGCTTTGAGTGCGTCGAGTTCGCGGACGCTTTTGAAAAGTTCGTCGTCGGAGAGGGCTCCGCTGAAGCGCGAAAAGGGACCCAGCAGGGAGTCCCTCTCGCGTTCGTTCATTCGGAAAAGCGCTTCGATCGAACCGGCTTCTTCGATAAGACGGATTGCGACCTTCGGGGTATAGCCGAAGGCGCGGCCGAGCGTGCAGGCTCCGGCCTTGATGAGTTTTGAAGTTTCCATGGTGTCATAAGTTTAGAAACGTTAATATTATATGATAAGCATCGCATCGCCGTAAGGCCCGAAACGGTAGCCTTCCTTGAGCGCGACATCGTATGCGTTCATTACGTTATTGAATCCTCCGAATGCGGCGACCGTCATGAGCATGGTCGACTGCGGGAGGTGGAAGTTGCTGACGATGGCGTCTGGGATTGAGAACTCGTAAGGAGGGAAAATGAACTTGTTGGTCCAGATGTCGTTCTCCTTGATCTCCTTGTTGGTGGTGACGTAGGTCTCGAGGGCGCGGATGACAGTGACTCCGCACGCGACGACTTTGTGGCCGGCGCGTTTGGTGGCGTTGATCTTGGCTGCGGCTTCGGGGGTGATGATCATCCTCTCGCCGTCCATCTTGTGCTTGGAGAGATCTTCGACGTCGACCGAACGGAAGTAGCCCATACCCATATGGACGGTGATGAATGTTTTGTCGATGTCTTTGAGGATCATTCTGTTGAAGAGCTCGCGGCTGAAGTGCAGACCGGCTGCCGGAGCGCATACTGCGCCTTCGTTGGCGGCGAAGATGGTCTGATAGTTCTCGGCGTCGCTTTCGTCGGTCTCTTCCTTGACCCACTCTGGTACCGGGGTGTGGCCAAGCGCGTAGAGGCTTTGCTTGAACTCCTCATAGGGCCCGTCGTAGAGGAAGCGCAGGGTGCGGCCTCGGGAGGTGGTGTTGTCGATCACCTCTGCAACCATGCTGTCGTCTTCGCCGAAGTAGAGTTTGTTGCCTATGCGGATCTTGCGGGCGGGCTCTACGATCACATCCCAGAGCCTCTGCTCCTTGGAGAGTTCCCTGAGGAGGAACACGACGATGTCGGCCTCTGTTTTTTCCTTCTTGCCGTAAAGTTTTGCGGGGATGACTTTGGTGTCGTTGAGGACGAAGTTGTCGCCCTTTCCGAAGTAGTCGATTATGTTTTTGAACTGCCTGTGTTCGATTTCGCCTGTTTTTTTGTTGAGTACCATCAGGCGGCATTCGTCACGCCAGCGTGTGGGTTCCTTGGCTATTTTCTCCTGCGGGAGATCGAAATTGAATTGCGAAAGTTTCATCTCGGTCGTAATAAATAATAGTATTTAATATACGGCCCTTCCTGCCGGAAAGTTTCGCCGCCCGCAAACTTTCGGCATCTCTGCTCTTTTGGGCGCAGAGATGCCCCAACTTTGAGCGAAGGCTGGGGTGGAGGGCAAAAACAAGCGAAGCCGTCAGACTTTGGCTTCGCGGAAAACCTCGAGGATCGAGGGGTAGGTGTTTTTGAGGAAGGGGGGCAGGGAAGACTTTGCTACCCAGACCGCCTTTGAGATGTCTTCTTCACGCTGGGGAATGAGTTCTACCGGCTTGGTATAGAGCATTTTGTACCACCATGTGTGTTTGAGGTGCCACACTCCGCCGCGAAGGTAGCAGTGGTCGGTGATGCAGATGAGTTCTCCGAGCTCGAGTTCATCCACGCCCGTCTCTTCCTGGACCTCGCGGATGGCGGTGAGCTCGATGTCTTCGCCCTCTTCGCGATGGCCCTTCGGCAAGTCCCAGAGGCCGTTTCGGCTGATAAGCAGGAAGTCGTCGCGGCGGTTGACGACCAGCCCGCCCGCGGCGTCGACATTGCGGAACTGGGCGCAAAGGTCGGCATAGGCGGAGTCGGTATCTTCGGTTGGGATGTAGATGCGGGCGATGGAGTCGGTCTGCTCGAACATCCTCACCAAGGTGGCGATGTCGATCCTGATCCCGGGATGGAAAATAACTGCATTGGGGTCCGAGAGCGATTCGTCGCTCGGAGGGCAGATGATGATGCAGCGCTTTTCGAAGTATATTTTGTGCATAAATATTATCTTTGCAGGACGCAAATATAAGGAAAATATGGCAGAGCATTATACAAGCAAACACGGAATAGTAGGAAGGTCGCAGGCTGAGCTTTTCATGGCTTTTACTGACCTAAGGAACTTCAAGCAGATGGTCCCTCCCGACAAACAGGTGGCGATAGAAGCCGATTTCGACTCTCTTACCGCTACCGCCCAGGGGATGAGCATCAGCGTACGTGTTGCCGAGCGCCATCCCTACGACCTTATCGTGATCGAGGACAAGGACGCCCCCATCCACTTCAGCGTGAAGGTTCATTTTGACGACGGCGGAGCCGGGCGCACCGATTTCTGGATCGAAGCTGATGCCGAGCTGAACGGTATAATGAAACTGATGATAGGCGGAAAGATCCGCGAGGCTCTCGACAAGGTTGTCGACGGGCTTGTGGAAGCATCGGCCAAATTCTGAGAAGACTATGCATACAGACCAGTCAGGTACGGCCATACGCCTCAATCCCTTCAAGGGATGTGTGGGCCCTGAGGGCACCCCGGTTCCGTGGAGCCCTTACGGACGGATTCTCTCTGAACGGCCTGTCTTTACGCTCGACCCGCTATTCCATGCCGGGTGCTATTATGTGCAGGATTCGTCTGCGATGTATGTCGGGCATGTGTTCCGCAAGGTGCTCGCGCAGCTGGGCGGCGGGCCGGTCGTCCGGGTGCTCGACCTGTGTGCGGCCCCCGGCGGCAAGACGACCGACCTCGCCGCGTCGCTGCGCGAGCGCTACGCCGACAACTTCCTTCTCGTCTCCAACGAAGTGATGCGCGACCGGAGCCGCATCCTCTCCGACAATGTCGCCATCTGGGGCGATCCCTGTGTGATGGTGACTTCCGCCGACCCCGCCGCATTTGCCAGATACAGAGGCTATTTCGATGTGATCGTCGCCGACGTGCCATGCTCGGGAGAGGGCATGTTCCGCAAGGACCCCGGGGCGGTGGAGCAGTTCTCCGAGCAGACGGTGCAGCTCTGTGCGGCCCGCCAGAAGCGCATCCTCGCCGACGTTTGGCCGGCCCTTCGCGAGGGCGGCGTCCTGGTCTATTCGACCTGCACCTACCAGGATGCGGAAAACGACGACAACCTTGAGTGGGC
>CAMNNY010000023.1 GCA_946546175.1 uncultured Bacteroidales bacterium | reverse complement strand
CGCTACGTCTACATCCAGAGCCCTTACTTCATCCCGACTGAGCCTATGATGCTGGCACTGCGCAATGCCGCTCTTTCAGGGATTGACGTCAGGGTGATGATCCCGTACCGGGGCGATCGCGGAGTGATAGTCCCTTATGCTTCGCTTTCTTATGTGGAAGAGGCTTTGGCGGCCGGGGTGAAAGTGGCTCTCTACCGAAAAGGCTACATGCACTCGAAGACCATCGTCTCCGATGACTCCTTCGTCACGGTCGGCTCGACCAATGTCGATATCCGCAGCTACGAGCTCGACTTCGAGATCAATGCCTTCATCTACGACGAAGACCTCGCGGTGAAGGCCCGCGACATCTTCCTCGAGGACGAGAAGTTCTGCGAGTACCTCGACCTGGAGTCGTGGCGCGCACGTCCCCGCTCCCAGAAGCTCAAGGAGTCTGTCTCCAGGACTTTCTCACCGCTGCTGTAGCGCTACATCGTCACGTATTCGTACTGGTAGAAGCCCTTGGCGGTTTCCGTCCAGACGCCCTCTACGGCCTTGAAGCGCTCGAAAACGATACGCAGCCCCGAATTGACGAATACATTCTTCAGGGTCGCGACATCCCCGACATAGGTTATCGCTGTGGTGGTCTCGCGGTCGTAAGAATAGACCTCGGACTCCTTCAGGACATCCTCGGAGTCGTAAGTATTGTGTGAGACCAATGTGTTGCGAAGATAATCCGAGTAGATGAAGTCTTCCCTGCCGGCGAACACCCATTCGTCTTCGTCGGGATCGTAGTCGTAATCAGATGCGGTGGTACCGTTGTAAAGATTGGAGATAACCTGCTGAGAGACTGGTACTCCCCCTTCCGTAACTGTAATAGTACAGGTTCCGTTGTCGTACGAATACGACTCAAGGCGGACGGGAGAGCCGTCGGCGTAGACCGTCTCGACGCTGGAAATATCGTTGCGATACTCATTGAGATAGCGGGTCACGGTCGTGGACTCGAGCTTCAGCACTCCGTCCGTCACGGTAGAGTCGGTGCGCACGAGCGAATCGGCCCCATAGCGGTAGCTGACCGTTCCCGTGAGCGTGCCGTCGAGTGTGGAACGGATAGCGTACCCCTCAGAATTGTAGGTATAGGTTTCGACCCGCTTCTGGGAGCCGTCGGGAGCGGATTCCTCAAACGAGCTCAGTCTTCTGACCGTATAGTGGGTCTCATTGTCTTTCTCGCAGCCGGCAAGAGCCACCAAAGCAAGGAGGATTATCGCATATTTCTTCATACAAGTCAAATTTTATCAAAAGTAGTGATTCTTTATCTAAAAGAGAAATGTTAAATTTGCTTTCAGAACTAAATGATAACCGATTCAGAAAAACAGATTTTCTCGAGGGCTTCCCTGCTGCTCGGTCCCGACACGCTCGAGGCGTGTGGTAGTGCGCGTGTCATCCTCTTCGGCGCCGGCGGCGTCGGCAGCTGGTGTGCCGAAGGACTCATCCGCTCTGGCATAGGGCATCTTACCATCGTCGACCCCGATTCCGTCGCCATTTCCAATGTCAACCGTCAGCTCGAGGCAACCCTCAGGACGGTCGGCCAGCCCAAGGCCGATGCCCTGAAAGCTCGGCTTCTCGAGATCAACCCTGACGCTCAGATTTCCGTAATCCGCGAAGAATACACCGACGCGACCTACGCCGATTTCCATTTCGACGACTACGACTATGTAATCGATGCGATTGACTCCCTGAGCGACAAAATCTCGCTGCTTCTCAGGGCCAGCGCATCGAGGGCTACGGTTTACTCCTCGATGGGAGCAGCCCTCAAGGTGGATCCCACCAAGATACGCACCGCAGAGTTCTGGAATGTGCGCGGCTGCCCTCTCGGAGCCATGATGCGCAAAAAGATGCGCAAAGCCGGCACCTTCCCCCGCAAGAAGATCCTCTGCGTCTACGACGAGGAAGTTCTGGAGAACCGCGGAGCCGCTCCCTCTGAGAGAGCCGCCAGCGCGCTTGATGCCCGCAAAGCCCAGATTAACGGCTCGCTAGCCCACATCACCTCCATCTTCGGGATGACCCTCGCGGGCTTCGTAATCCAAGATATATACACAAAAACCACAATATGAAGTACGTACTAGCTATCGACCAGGGGACGACCAGTTCCCGCACGATTCTTTTCGACCATGAAGGTAACATCTGCTCCGTGGCCCAGAAAGAATTCACCCAGATATTCCCCAAACCGGGTTGGGTAGAACACAATCCGCAGGAGATCTGGGCCTCTCAGGCCTCCACGATGACAGAGGCTCTCACCAACGTCAACGCCAAAGGCAGCGACATAGTCGCAATCGGCATCACCAACCAGCGCGAGACCACCATCGTCTGGGACGCCGAGACAGGCCAGCCCGTCTACAACGCCATCGTCTGGCAGGACCGCCGCACTGCCGACTACTGCGACGAGCTCCGCGCCCGGGGCCTTACGGACATGATCCGCAGCAAGACCGGGCTCATCCTCGACCCTTACTTCAGCGGCACCAAGGTCCGCTGGATACTCGAAAACGTCCCCGGCGCACGCGAAAAAGCCGAGGCCGGCAAGCTTCGCTTCGGGACCGTCGACTCCTGGCTCGTCTGGAACCTCACCGGCGGCCGTCACCACGTCACCGACGTATCCAACGCGAGCCGAACCCTGCTCTTCAACATCCATACCCTCGAGTGGGACGAAGACATGCTCAAACTCCTCGGTGTGCCCCGTTCCATGCTCCCCGAAGTCAAGAGCTCAAGCGAGATCTACGGCTACACCCACGCCCGTATCTTCTCCTTCGACGTGCCGATAGCCGGTATCGCCGGCGACCAGCAGGCCGCACTCTTCGGGCAGATGTGTACCGAGCCCGGCGATGTGAAGAACACCTACGGCACAGGTTGCTTCCTGCTTATGAACACAGGCGACCAGGCCATCCTCTCGAAGAACAATCTTCTTACCACCATCGCCTGGAAGATTGGCGACAAGGTCAACTATGCCCTCGAAGGCTCGATCTTCGTGGGCGGAAGTGTGGTTCAGTGGCTGCGCGACGGTCTTAAGGTCATCTCCTCGAGTGCC
>CAMNNY010000022.1 GCA_946546175.1 uncultured Bacteroidales bacterium | reverse complement strand
GCCGGAGTCAGCCCGCGCAATACCGTCTCCAACCTCAGTTCAAGCCGCGCGCTGCGCGATGTGACCGAGGCTCATGGCGGCACCTACTATGCCGCTGCAGTCGGCGAGGTCAACGTCACCACCAAGATGCATGAGGTCGGAGCCCTCATCGGCGGCGAGGGCAACGGAGGAGTCATCTATCCCGCCTCCCACTGCGGCCGCGACGCCATGGTAGGAGTTGCGCTCTTCCTCAGTCACCTTGCCCATAAGGGCATCAAAGTCAGCGAGCTCAAGGCTACCCTGCCCCAGTACTTCATAGCCAAGAACAGGATCGACCTTCCGGATGCTTCCGCAGTCGAGCCCGTACTCCAGGCCATGAAAGAGCGCTTCAAAGACGAGAAGATCAACACCATCGACGGCGTGAAGATCGATTTCGAGGCATCACGCCGCTGGGTCCACCTCCGCAAGTCCAACACCGAGCCCATCATCAGGGTCTACAGCGAAGCCCCCACCGAAGCCGACGCCGTGAGTCTCGGAGAGGAAATAGTCGCGTTCGCACGCGAGATCATGTCGAAATAGCATGTTCAGTTTCAGGACTACACCTATAGAGGAACAGCTCGACCGCGGCCTGCTTCAGGGGCGCGTGGGATGTTTCTGTACCCAGAACTGTTTCGACACCACCACCGGAGAGTACCTCTACGACATCTTCCGCCGAAGGGGCAACCTCGCGAAGCTTTTCCTTCCGGAAGGCACTGAACTTACGCCCGGGACCAACCACATTGAGTTCTCGCAGGAAGATCTGGAGGGGCTCGACGCCATCGTGGTGGAGATTCAGGATGTGGGCACGCGCTATTTCAACTTCACGCGCGATGTCATGAGGCTTCTGAGCACGAGGGCACGTATGGAAGAAGGTCCTTCCATATATATCGTAGACCACTATAATCCGGCGGGAAGAACCGTAGAAGGGACTGTTCCGGCCATTGATTCGGATATATGGACACCTAAAGTTGCCCACCGCCACGGCCTTACCCTCGGCGAGCTGTGCAACCTCTACGTAGGTGAGATTGATGCCAAATTCCCTCTTCACGTGATCTCCGCTGCGGCGAGCCGATCAACTTCCGAGATCATGCCATGGACCATCGCTCCATCTTCAGACCTTCCCGGTCTTTTCTCCGCCTACATGTATAGCGGCGGAGGACTGTGGAACAACACCACGATAACGCCTGCAATCGGCACGGCAAGGCCATACGAGTATATCGGAGCCCCGTGGATCAAGCCCGGCAGCGTCGCCGCGCCCCCATGCCCGGAGGGTGTGATAATGAGGCAGTGCTCGTTCACCCCGTCCGCCGGGCGCTACAGCGGCGAGCGCTGCCAGGGCTACCAGATTATCCTCAGACCCGATGCCCGGTATCATTCGCTTCTGCACACGCTCGAGCTCATGCGCTATTTTGCCGAAAGGTATTCGCAGTTCGAGATGCTCCCGCAGCTCCACGTCAAGGTGGCAGACCCGGTGATAAGCGAGTATCTGCGAGGCGGAATCACCTTCGACATAGTCCAGGAGCACGTGAAGGCCGAAGAACAGAAATGGATCAGGAAAGCCAAGCGATATATCCTTTACGAAGATGCTCCGGTAAGGATAAAATAGAAAAAGGATGACCGCTTGGTCATCCTTTTTGGTACTGGGTAGGAGAATCGAACTCCTATTGCAAGATTGAGAATCTTGAGTACTAACCGTTATACGAACCCAGCAGTTAGTTCCCTAATGGGACTGCAAAGATAGGTAAAAAAAATTACGCTCCAAATTTTTTTTACAAAGGATCCACATCAAATGTGTAAATCGCCCCGTATTTGAGCTTGAGATCGGCCTTACGGGCAGCAAGGCTACGGTCACGCGGGAGGACTTCCCTTCTGACAAGCGAGCCCTTGTCCTTAAGGTCTACGATCCTGGTGTATGGCGGAAGTCCGAAAGCCTTGCGTTCCGATAGCAACTCCTGCATCGCGGCTGGGATTGCACCTTTAAGAGCTCCTGTAGACGAGCCTTCAGAAGCAAGGGCACGGAACACAGGGTGCGAAGAGGCTCCGCACTGTATAATCAGACGGTCGGTATGGGCGCGGATGGCGCTGAGCAGTTGCAGTACTTTTTCGTCGGCGCGGAAATCCGTGCGATCGAAAAGGGCGTCTGCATTGAGGATCAGCGTAAGGGCGCTGCGGCCGGGAGCGCGGCGCGCTGCGGGAGCGGTCAGCAGCTGGGGATCACGCCCGGGCAGTGCGTCGCGCAGCTCCGCCGCAGCGTCCTCCTCACTCTGATAGCAGCGCACAACCGTGATGAGAGCATCTTCCGGAAGGGCGGCTATGGCATCGAGCGCCCGACGGGAATAATTCCCAATCATTCCGCGTTTGCGGCGCTCTGCCGGAATATCGATTATCTCGATCGAAGCGGGATGGGGATTGGGCAGCTCCAGCATATCGTATTTGCCGAGCATGCAATTGTGGAGGCTCTCGAGCGAAGGGCAGGCCGAACCGAGAAGAAGGCGCGCATCGTGTATGCGGGCGAGCACTGCCGCCACGTCGCGTCCGTTGTAGAGCGGCATTTGCTCCTGCTGCTTGTGGGATGCATCCTGTTCTTCGTCGACGATAACCAGCCCGAGGTTGTTCCACGGGAGAAATATCGCCGGACGGATGCCGATAACCGCGACGGGAGTGCCGGCACGCACGGCCGACAGCACTTCCCTCTTCTGGGACACACTGGTAGTGGCACCCCAGAACAGAAGCCGCTCGCCAAGCACTCTCGAAAGAGCGTCACGAAGATTGAAACCGAAATCGGTCTCGGGCTCCAGGATCAGGACGCTCCGGCCTGTATCGAGCGTGCGGAGTATCTCACCCAGATAGTACTTGAACCGGTCTGCCCCGAGCAGGAGTACCGGCTTGGAGCCGAAATCGATGGCATTCTGATAGTACTCTTCCGGGGCCGGAGCATCGAGAGCTTCGAGCTCCTTGCGAAGGGGCGATATCTGGGATTCGAGGGCCGCCTTTTCGCCCTCGAGGCGCTCAATGGTCCCGGGCCGGTGGCTCTTGGCAAGATCGGCGTTCTTGGATGCAAGACGCTGCTCAAGCCGCTCGATCTTGGAAAGGAGTCCCTGACGGTACAATTCCTTGCGGCTGGCGGCACGGTCACTGAGTTTGAGAGCCTGCTGCTCGCAGTGGACCTTCTCCTTGGGGTAGGCCACCTTGTAGACCTCCCCGAGCGTACACATGTAGTAATCGGCGATAAAACGCCAGAGTTCGAGTTCTTCGGGCGAAATGTCTTCGAGCCCGGTCTGAGAGTCCTCGACGGAATATATCTTGGGGAGGTCGGGCTTTTCATCGCTGATCAGGACGACTACTCCTATGTACAGCCTCCCGGAAAGCCGCACGGCGACCCTCTGGCCGATGCGAAGAGTTTCCGTGGTGCTGTACCACGGATTCCATTCGAGTTTAAGGGGCAGGCAGACCTGTATGTAGCGTTTATCGTCCATTGCTTGGAGGAGCGAGCGGCAATGCTCTTTTGCGGGCAGTCGCTTCGCGACCCTATTCCGGGCAAATGCCCGCAAAAGAGCATCGCCGCTCGCCTGATAAGCAAAGATAGTGATTTTCGCAGCAGAATTCATATATTTGTATATGCTACTACCACTAATCGCTATTCTGACGCTCGGCGTCATCGAAGTAAGGCCCGAGAGTAACCCCGACGGCAAGATTCTCTCCATGGAGCAGGCGACGATCGACCGCAGCGTCTTCCCCAAAAGGCCCGACCTGCCATGGCCCGAACCCGCCAAGCTCATCTACCATACGATAGAAGGCACGGGCGTGTACATGCTCGAAGGGGCCGATACCCTCTGGATTGCCCGCGACGAAGGCGATATCCACTACGGCACCTCCGTCAGCCGCAATGAGTTCGGCATCGACGGCGGCCTCTTCCCTTCTCCGGACGGCAGCAGGCTCGCCTTCTACCGCAAGGACGAAAGCATGGTAACGACCTTCCCGCTGCTCGATATCACAACCCGCACCGGATCGCTGAGCGCGCTCAAATACCCCATGAACGGGATGGACTCCGAGAGGGTCGATCTCTGCGTTTTCGGCCGCTCTACGGGTAATACCATTACCCTGAAAGTAAACGACTTCGAGGCCGATCGCTATATCACTGCTGTAAGTTGGCAGGGCCCCGACCGGATCCTCACCCAGGTGCTCGACCGCAGCCAGCACCACATGCATCTCAACCTCTACGATGCCGCTACGGGCGAGCTTCTCAAGACGGTGCTCAACGAAGACAACGACGCATGGGTGGAGCCCTACAGGGCGCAGGTAGCGCTTACGGACAATCTCTTCCTTTACTTCACCGACAACCGCGACGGCTATAAGGGTATTTACCTTGCCGATCTTGACGGCAGGATCAAAAGGCTGACACCGGCGCCTGCCGACGCACAGTTTATCGCATACCGCGACGGCTGGCTGTACTACTACTCTTTCGAGGTCTCTCCCGCCGAGCGCCATGCCTTCAGGGTCAGGCTCACTCCCGGTAAGACGGCAGCTAAATCGAAAGTCGGCAA
Source organism: uncultured Bacteroidales bacterium (assembly GCA_946546175.1). Taxonomy (GTDB): domain Bacteria; phylum Bacteroidota; class Bacteroidia; order Bacteroidales; family UBA932; genus Cryptobacteroides. Next base: position 4,897 of record CAMNNY010000022.1, on the reverse strand, counting down.
GCCCCAGAGACTTACCACCACCCGCGGATGGCACACCATAGTGCTGACTGGCAGCGGCTGGACCGACTTCTGCAGCAGTTTCTCCAATCCCGGAACCCTCCAGGCCTACAATTCCAAAGGCAAGCCGGTGGGGCCCGCAGAGCAGACTCCCGACCCTCTGACAGAGTTCGCCGTGCCCGAAATCGAATTCGGCACCGTGCCCTCCGCCGACGGCCTCTATGAGAACCACTACCGCCTCTATAAGCCTCTCGGCTTCGACCCGTCCAAGAAATACCCGCTGATAGTCTACGTCTACGGTGGCCCGCATTCGCAGATGGTCAGCGATACCTGGCTCGGCGGCGTCAGGATGTGGGAGATGCTCATGGCCCAGAAAGGCTATGTGGTCTACGTCCAGGACAACCGCGGCACCCAGAACCACGGCGCGGCCTACGAAAAGGCTATCAACCGCCTCTGCGGCCAGGCCGAGATGGCCGACCAGATGGTCGGGATCGACCGGCTGCTGCGCGAGCCCTGGGTCGACCGCGAGCGGGTTGGCGTCCACGGCTGGAGCTACGGCGGTTTCATGACCATCTCGCTCGCGCTCACCTACCCCGAGGTCTTCAAAGTCGCTGTAGCCGGCGGCGCCGTCATCGACTGGAAGTGGTACGAGATCATGTACGGCGAGCGCTACATGGACACCGAGGCGACCAATCCCGAAGGATTCGCCCTAACCCGCCTCGAAGACAAAACCGACAGGCTGCAGGCCAAACTCCTCATCTGCCAGGGCGCGATAGACAATACCGTCGTATGGCAGCACTCCCTGAGTTTCGTGCAGGCATGCATCAGCGCTGGAAAGCAGGTCGACTACTTCCCCTTCCCTCTCGCCGAGCACAATATGCGCGGACGCGAGCGGGTCTATCTCTACCAGAAAATAACCGATTATTTCGATACCAATCTATGAAACAGTACATCCAGCAGAACAAAGAACGTTTCTTCGAAGAACTCTTCAGCCTCCTGCGCATCCCCTCGATAAGCGCAAAGGCCGAGAATAAACCCGACATGCAGCGCTGTGCTTCGCGCCTTGCGCAGCTCCTTCTGGAGGCAGGCGCCGACGAGGCAGCCGTCTACCCGAGCAAGGGCAACCCGGTCGTCTTCGGCCAGAAGATCATCGACCCTGCAGCGAAGACCGTGCTGGTCTACGGCCACTACGACGTGCAGCCGCCCGAGCCGCTCGACAAATGGCTTACCGACCCCTTCGAGCCCGTAATCCACGACGATGCCATCTGGTGCCGAGGGGCCAACGACGACAAGGGCCAGCTCTTCATGCACATTAAGGCCTTCGAGTTCATGGTGCGCACCGGCCGCCTTCACCACAACGTCAAGTTCATCTTCGAGGGCGAAGAAGAAATCGGCAGCCCTAGCCTTCCCGACTGGATGCGCGAACACAAAGACCTGCTCAAGGCCGATATCTGCCTGGTTTCCGATACCACGATGATCAGCGAGAAGGTCCCTAGCATCAACTGCGGCATGCGCGGCCTTAGCTATCTGGAGGTCAAGGTCACCGGCCCCAACAAGGACCTTCACAGCGGGCACTACGGCGGCGCTGTCGCCAACCCCATCACGGTACTCTGCGAGATGATCGCCCAGCTCCACGACGCCGACCAGAGGGTCGCCGTCCCGGGCTTCTACGACAAGGTGGTCGAGCTCAGCAAGGAAGACCGCGAGCTGCTCGCAAAGGCCCCGTTCGATCTCGACGAATACAAGCAGTTCCTGGGCATCGACGAAGTGCGCGGCGAGAAGGGATACACGACCATGGAGCGCACAGGCATCCGCCCTTGCCTCGACGTATGCGGCATCTGGGGCGGCTATACCGGCGAAGGCGCCAAGACCGTGCTGCCGAGCGAAGCCCACGCCAAGATCTCGATGCGCCTTGTGCCCAACCAGTTAAGCCGCGAGATTACCCCTCTGTTCAGAAAGTACTTCGAGAGCATTGCGCCTAAGGATGTCCATGTGGAAGTAAAAGAATGCGAGGGCGGCGACGGCTTCCTGATTCCGATCAGTTCGGATGCATACAAGGCCGCTTCGCGCGCTATCGCCGAGGTCTACGGGATCGAGCCCGTGCCCAGCCGCGGCGGCGGTTCGATCGCAGTGCTTGCCGAGATGCAGCAGATTCTCGGCATAGACCCTCTCCTGATGGGCTTCGGACTGGAGCGCGACACTATCCACTCACCCAACGAGAGCTATCTGCTCAAGCAGCTGTTCGGCGGCATGGAGTCGATTGCGCTGTTCTATCAGTACTATTAGGACTTCTGGCCGGCTTTTGATTCGTCGTACTGCCTGTCCCAATCGCGGTAGTACTCCATCTTCGGATCCTCGAAAAGCGACATCTGAAAAGCGCTTTCGTGGGTCAGTTTGGACACGCCTATACCCACCTGCCGGATGGGCGACGAACCGTCCCAGATTTCGGTAAGCATCCTGCGAACTTCGTTAAGGATCACGGCGGTCACATCCGTGGGCTGATCGAGCGAAGTCTGCTTCTGGGCGACCGTGAAGTCGGTGCGCTTGATAAACATCGAGACCGTTGATGCCCTGAAACCCTGCCTCCGGATGCGGTGTGCCACGATACACGCCACATTGAAAAGCGCACGGTCGATGTCTTTGGGGTCGGTGTAGTCGCGCGAGAACGTCCGCTCGGCACTCACGCTCTTGGCTTCGGTCCGCTCGGTCTCCACCGGAGAGTCATCGCGTCCGTTCGCGTTCTCATGGAGCTGCTGGGCATATTTACGGCCTACCAGGCGCGATAGCTGCCCGACATCGATCGAGGCGAGGTCGCGAATCGTCTTGATGCCGTAGGCAAGCAGGCGCTGCTCGGTCTTCTTCCCTACCCAGAGCAGGTCGCGAACGCCCAGCGGCCACATCTTCTCCTCCACCTCAGACTCCCATAGCGTATGGACCTTGTCAGGCTTCTCGAAGTCGGAAGCCATCTTCGCAAGGAGTTTGTTGGAGCCGATACCGACATTGACCGTGAAACCCAGCATCTCGCGTACCTGGTCCTTGAGACGGGTAGCCACGGTGACCGCATTTTCTTCGGTGCAGCGGCCGGTCATGTCTATAAAGCACTCATCGATGCTGAACTGCTGAAGCACGGGGCTGTAGGAAGTACAAATCTCTATGAATCCCCTCGAGCACTGCTTGTACCACTCCCAGTCTCCGCCGACGATAACCAGCTGCGGATAGGTCCTGAGTGCCATCGACACCGGCTGAGCTGTCTTGATACCGAGTTTTTTGGCCGGGATCGACGCCGCCGTGATGATGCTCCGCCTGTCGTTGGGATCGCCGGAAACCACCGAAGGCACAAGCCTGATATCCGGCTGCCCTTCACGCAACATCTTAACCGCCGTCCAGCTGAGGAAGGCGGAGTTCACGTCGATATGGAATATGATACGGGACACCCAAAGAAAGAAGCAGCCGGCTACAGCTGTTTGAGGGCCCTTGCCAGCTGGTCGGGGCAACTGGTCCCGCGCCCCTTGCAGTCGATACCTTCCAGCGTGCCGATAACATCCTGAATCTTACGCCCTTCGCAGAGGCGGGCTACACCTTTGGTGTTGCCGTCGCACCCCTTGACGAAGCTCACGCGGCGGATAGTGTCGCCTTCGGTCTGGATGTCGATCTGCAGCGAGCAAGTCAGGCCGCAGGTGGCGAATGAGGTGCTGCGGATTCCGTCTTTTGTTATGTCTGAAAGCTTTGTTACTTCGTACATTATTCTTTGTTTTTCGTATCTATGCATATAGTCACCGGCCCGTCGTTTACAAGAGCGACCTTCATGTCCGCGCCGAATTCGCCTGTCGCAACCTTCTTGCCGACTGCGGCCGACAGCGCCAAGCAGAACTGCTCATAGAGAGGGATAGCCAGCTCATGGCCGGCCGCACCGATATAGGACGGGCGGTTGCCTTTCTTGGTCGATGCCATCAGGGTAAACTGACTGACCACCAGAGCCTCTCCCCCGACATCTATGACGCTGCGGTTCATGACGCCCGCTTCGTCATCGAAGATGCGAAGGCCGGCGACCTTCCTTACGAGCCAGTCGATATCTTCCGCTCCATCGTCATGCCCGATACCAAGAAGAATCAAAAGGCCGCGACCGATGGCAGACTTAACCTCACCATCGATCGTGACAGAAGCCGAGGATACCCTCTGGACTACGACTCGCATTTCTTAATCTGCTTGCCGAACGGGAAGATGGACCCGAAAGCCATCTTAAGATGCTGCTTGCCCCAAGGAATGCCAACGATGGTAATGCAAAGCAACAAGCCAAACACCAGATGGATAAGGGCGATCTCCCACCATCCGAGCAGAACCCATATAAGGTTCATGGCCACGGACACACATCCCGGCTCCTTCGGACCGTCCGCGAGTTCATAGCCGAAAGGCCACAGGGCGTAGGTCCCCAGCTTGAAGAGCTGCACGCCGAAGGGAATGCCGATGATGGTAATACACATCACAAGGCCTACGATGTAGTAAATAAGGGCGATAACAAGACCGCCGAGCACAAGCCAGAGAATATTTCCGAGTGTTTTCATAATCACTGTAACGCTATTACGGCAAATTTACTAAATCTTCCGTAAATGCAGCGGCCGAAGTGCAGTCTATGATGCGCCGCCGCATGTTTCCCGCCGTACTGCGGTCTACGATTCGCCGCCGCATGTTTCTCCCGCCGTACTGCGGTCTATGATGCACCGCCGTATGTTTACCGCCGTACTGCGGTCTACGTCCCATTTTCAGGGACGCAAACCGCATTCTGGGCCTTTTTTGCAGTCTACGTCCCTCCTTTTGGGACGTAGTGTCGTTTCCTGATTTTGGTTGACTCGGGTTTATAGATTATTACTGGTAAAAGTTGACCATTCGCCGTTATCCCTAA
>CAMNNY010000021.1 GCA_946546175.1 uncultured Bacteroidales bacterium | reverse complement strand
CTCGAGAGCAAGACCACCTTCACCGGCGTACTCACCGACCGCGCGCAGATCAAGAAGTACTACGCAGCGGCCGACCTGTTCCTCTTCCCGTCGCTCTACGACAACGCTCCTCTTGTGGTAAGGGAGGCGGCAGCTCTCCACACGCCGGCCGTGATGGTACAGAACTCCACCGCCGCCACCATCCTTCAGGACGGCTACAACGGCTTCCTCATCGAGCACAATGTCGATTCGTTCGAGGGCAAGCTGCGCGCACTTGCAGCCGACCGTGAGCTCGTCCGCCGCGCCGGCATCGAAGCTTCACACACGATCGTTCGCAGCTGGGAAAGTGTAGTCGACGAGGTCATCGGGCGTTACCGCGCGCTGATTGCCAGAAAGAAGATGTTCTAAAGACTCCTACCTCAGCCACTTTTCCGGGTCTTGAGGGTCGGTTCCGTTCCAGAGCTGGAAGTGGAGCTGCGTCTCCCCTGAGATAGTGTCGACTGAGCCGATCACATCGCCCACTTTTACCTTGTCGCCGGTCTTGACCTTCACGTCGCGAAGTTTGCAGTAGAAGGTATAGTAGTCGCCGTGTTGAATCAGCACGCACTGGTTGTAGCCGGGCATCACGGCGATGTTCTTGACCGTGCCGCCGAAGACGGCTTTGACCGCTTCACCGGAAGCGGTGGCGATATTGCATCCGTTGTTGAACGGGAGTTTGACGTTTTTGTAGACGGGGTGGTTGTGCTGGCCGAACTGGCCTACGACGGTGCCGCTCACGGGCCAGGGGAGCTTGCCCTTATTGCCGGCGAATTCAGCCGAAAGCTTGATGTCGGCCTGGCTTTTGGGGCTGCTTTTGCCGGTTGATCCCTTTTTGCCCGAGCCCTTGGACGGCTTCGAAGCGGCTGCCTGTTTGGCCACAAAATCCCTGATTGCTTTATTGAGCGCTTCGGCCTCTTTCTGCTTTTGCTGCAGTTTTTTCTGATACTCAGCCTTGCCTCTGCTGAGTTTGTCCACGACGGCTTTCTCGGCCTTTTCGTCTGCTTTCAGAGCAGACAGTTCCTCGGATCTGGCTGCCAGCAGAGCCACGGACTCAGCCTTGAGCGAATCCAGTGCTGCCATCTCTTCCTCCATGTTATGCTTCTGCCCGCGGATATCCTCTGCCTGCGCCCTTAGATCGGCAGAAACGCTGTGGAGGTAGTTGTAGCGCCGGAAAATCTGTCCTATATCTTTACTTGAGAAAAGAAAGACGAACCACAGCCGGTTGTCTCTGCGTACATAGGCCTTCCGGACGAGCAGTTCGTAGTACTCGAGCATCATTGAGTAGCGGTCTTCCGCTCCGGCGATGTCCTTCTTCTTGGAGGCTATTTTCGCATCGGTCGAGTCTATCTGCCTTTCGATAGCGGAAACAAGCTCCTTGCCGGCCTCGATTTTCTTGCGGGTAAGCGTCAGCTGGGCTGTGGCGTCGGCGCTCTGCGACTCGTTGGCCTTGATCTGTTTGTCGAGATTTGCAATCTCTTTCTGGACCTGCGAGAGTTTCTTTTGCATGCCGGCCTTGGTCTGCCCGAATGCAGGGAGCAGGACCGCCAGAGCAGAAAGTATGCAGATCAAACGTCTCATTTGCCGGCTTTTGATTCGTAGAGTGAGCGGTAGTAGCGCGCGAGGTCTTTTTCACCGAGGGCTTCAAGCACGAGCGCATAGTGACGCAGCACGGCTTCGTCTTCCTTGCCTCCGTACATTATGGCTTTCTTGAAATAGGGCTTGGCGTCGGCGGGGCGCTTCAGAAGGTACAGTATGTAGCCGTAGGTGTCGAGATAACTTACATTTTCAGGGTCGCCTTCGACCGTCTTGCGGCTCATCTTCTCCGCCTTGCGCAGGTCGCGCCTCTCGAGCGAGAGGAAATAAGCATAGTTGTTGAGGGTCATAAGGTCTTCGGGGTCTATCCTGAGGGCCTTTTCGTAGGTGCGGAACGACTTCCACTTCCGGCCGGTCTTGTAGAGGCAGTCGGCCTTGATGCAGAGCAGCTGTACCTGGGCCTTGGGGTCGGAGAAACGCTTGAGCGCATTGTCGCAGGCGGCGATTACCTCCTTGTCGGTACCCTCCTGCATAATCAGGGAGATGCAGAGCGACTCGGCGTTGAAGTTGCCGGGATTGGTGTCTCGCCATTGCCTGAAATACCCCATGCCCTTGTCCTTCTGCCCGGTCGAATAGAACCACCGGCCGGCAAGCACCAGCGCACTCGAGTCTTTGGGGTGGGTTTCTGCGACAGCATCGACTATTGCATCGATCTGTTTGTGCCAGACGCGGTAGGTCGGGCCGTCGATGATCTCCAGATAGCGGTTGATGTAGTCGCTCTTCGGCTTGGGCGGGATATTGTCCAGACGTGCGAATTTCACGAGGGACGAAAAGTACCCCACGTCGTTGCCCGACAGCCGGAATGCTTCCGCCTTACCCAGCAGCGCGGGGGCATAGCTGTCGTCGAGCGCGAGCGCTTCGTCGTAGTAGCGCAGCGCCAGCGAATCCTTGTGCCCGGCAAGGGCATCGTCGGCCATCTTCGTGAGGATGAAGGGCGTGCGGAATTTGCCGGGGAAGCGCTCCCCCATCACTACGCACAGCGAGTCGGCGGCACTGCGCGCCTGACTGTCACCGATATATTCATATGCGGAATACAGCTGCTCGTAGTAACTGCTGTTCGACGGGTCGAGCTCAATTGCGCGGGAGAAGTCGGAGGCGGCATCCCTGAAACGCACGAGATCCAGCTTGCATATTCCGCTGTAGTACCACAGGGCATCGTCGAGCGAATCGGCCGCCATCATCAGCTCGAGCGAGTCGAGCGCTTCGGCGTAGTTGCCTTCGGCTATCAGTGCGGACACATCGGTGATGTCGGTCTTCAGAGGCACATAGGGCCCCGGCGCGTTGAGGATTTCCTGCGCCCGGAGTTCTGCGCCCAGCGTGAGCGCCAGTATGGCCGTAACAATGGCTTTGAGTCTCATTTCCCACAAAAATACTATTTTTGTATTGAAGTTATTTCGATGCGTATGCAACTTTTTGGAGGCAAACCGCATCTTGATAAGTGGTTGGAAGATGCCAAGGCCGGCGACAGGCGGGCCCAAAAGGCCATCTACGACGCTCTGGCGGACAAAATGTTCGCCGTTTGTCTGCGCTACATGGGTGAGCGCGACAAGGCGCAGGATGTGCTCCAAGACGGTTTCGTGACCCTCTTCAGCAAGCTTGACACCTTCCTGGG
>CAMNNY010000020.1 GCA_946546175.1 uncultured Bacteroidales bacterium | reverse complement strand
TAAAGTTGAACGGAATGAGCCCAGTAAGATACCGAGCTCATCACCAAATGTCTTATTGTTAAATCCGTCCAACAAAAAGGGCGCACTTCATGCTGGTGGGTAGTAGGCACGAAAACAGCCTAAAACGGTCCTACCACCCCTTTGTGGAGGGGTGGTAAGCCCGGCCGCTCGATACCTCGCGGCCTCAGGGGCCCGGGACGCCGCGCAGGGGCGCGGCTGGTGTGGCCGGTGTGGCCGGTGAGATTCACGAGCTAGGAGGGAGAAAAGCGCCGGGATTGACGGGAATGGTCAAAAGACCAGCGTGAAGGCGAGGATGAAGGAGTCGGGGAGGAGGAAGTATTTGGCGCCGCGCTCGCGGATGCGGCCGCAGGTCTCGCATTCGTAGACCGAGTAGGTCTCATACCCTCCCCACAAACCAAGACCGAGGTCGAAATTGAGGTGTCGGCCAAGCATCCGCGAGTACCCCGCGGCAAATGACGCTCCGTAGCGGTCGCCTTCGGAGGTGTAGTGCGAAGACATACTGTACTCTTGGTAGCGCGCTTTGCCCGAAAGCCATAGACCGGAATAGACGTACCAGGGCCAGAAGCGGGCTCCGACGCCGAGCGAGCGCTGCCGAAGCGCATCGAAATACGGGTTGTAGCGCACATCGGCATCGGCACTCCAATGGCGTGTGAAGCCAACCGAGGCCTCAACTCCGAGGGTAGCGCCATTAAGGAGATCGGCGACATTTGCCCGAAAAGCGAATTTCGGAGCGAATGATGCAACACCGGTCGCTATCTTTGCTGCGTCCCCGGAGGGGGCTCCCGCCGTCGAAACCTTTTCCGAAGGGAGCTCCTCCCCTATCGCGGACGCATCGGCACGAGCGGAACATATCAGCATCAATGCCGTAAGAATCAGAAAAAAGAAGTTTCTCATAGCCAAATTACAGGTATTTGTTAAATGCTTCATTGATCATGCTTTTGCTTTCGGGATACAGGCTAAGAAGGCGCGACTTCAGAGCGTCGCGGGAGTGGACGTCTGAGGTAAGGGCCACGAATATCTTGAACCTGTTCATCCCCCGGGCATCAAGATAAAGGAGAATATCAGGTGAGAACCAGTATGTACCGCCGTACACCTTTGAATAGTCTTCGTAGCGCTCGCGGTAGAGCACATTCTCCACATAATACGCCCAACTCTCGGCCACATCGCAGTAGCCTGCAAGCTCTTCGTTGCCGGTCCCGTAGGTTACTCCGCCGGAAGTGACGTACGATAGGGCGATATGCTTGATAAGATTGTCCCAATAGTCATTACCCACCCTCATATAGTGGCTCGCATGGGCAAGTTCGTGAACTACCGAGCGGTAGATTGCGGCATAAGACTCTTTGCCGCTGAGTCCGAGTATGATGTCAGGAAGGAACATCCGTATAAGCGGGGTGTACTCCCCGAATACGGAATGGATATAGTCATTGTCGAGCACAGGCCCCTGCTGGAGCATCGGCGCTGCGCTGCCACCGGCTATCGGCACCGACCAGATTCGGAGGTTTGTCGGCGGGGTGGATATCTTGATTCCGTTGCTTGCGCAACTGTCGTAGTAGTCGTAAGTGGCGTTGTTGATAACAGCTCTGCGCCAGAGTTTGATCTCCGACTGTGGGGTGATGCTGAGGCTGTAGCCCGCCGCCGGCCTCTTCCCGAGAGTCGAGACTGAGCCCTTGACGGCAATGAGATTAATACCCTGGCTGAAGCCCTTGCGGTTGGTGAACTCGATTCGGTAACGCGGCTCGGAAGTAAAGGTCTTGTCCATCACATAGTAGCCATGCTCGTCCGTAAATGCGCGCGCGAACTTCACGAATACATTGCAGCTGACCTTTACTCCCTTAAGCCCCACCGGAGTAGAGTCGTACTCGGGGTCGAGGAGCGTTATGCGGCCTTCGGGGATAGCCGGCTGGATAGCTTTCTTCGCCTTAGTCTGAGGACCGAGCATGGCGGCATTGCCCGTAAGCTCGAAGGCGGCGCGCTCCACCTCTTCCCAGTCAATCCAGTCAGGGGCAGACTTGGTCGCCTTCTCCCCGGGGATGAAGCATTCGTCAAGAAGCTCGCACCTGATGCCCTCTGGGGCTACGAAGTCGGGAGATACCACGGCATACTGCCACGTAAGGTCCTCCTCCGGGATCTCTGAATCGTGGTAGTAGTCGCCCTCCCTGAGTATGGAGTAATCGAGAGGATGGTCGAGCATCTGCACGCCCATCTCCTCGAGAAGCGAGAGGTCATCGTCGTCGCGCGGCAGCAGGCGGACGTAGTGGTCGGTCGGGACGAGTTGGACAACGCTGGCCTTTGTCGGATAGACCGACTGCAGGGCCTTGGTCATATTCTCGACCGTGTAGGGATCTTCGAGCTTGTCCCCCAGCACGATAAGGTCGTGATCGACGCCGACTCCGCTGTCAAACACATAAGGATCAACGTCAAGGGAATTACGTGAACAGGATAGTGCGGCAAGCGAAAGGGCCGCGGCTGATAGTAAATAAAGAAGTCTTTTCATAACTCATTACAGTTTGGTTTCGATGCAAACATAAAAACAATTAGCCGTGTAAAACAGTGTTTACACGGCTAATTTCGTCACCCCCCAAAAACTATTCGGGGATGTCTATTTCGTAGTACGTAGCCCCATATCCGGCCCAAACGCCGTAACCTCCTGTCACATTGGACATAGGACTGGCCGACACCGGGAAAAACGGGCTTCTGGAAAATATCCATTCATCCATATAACCCCGCCAGAACTCGAAAGCCGGGCCGTCCACATTGCAGAAACGGACGGAAACGTGCTCTCCCGGTGCATACCGGATCATATAATCCACGTCACGAACCGAGAATCCGGTATAAACCACCTGCTCAAACTTATCTTTGACCGTACTGCCGTCCACGAGTGAGAACTGACACAGCAGATACTCAGAGTCCAGGCTGTCCCTTTGGGCAAAAAAGATATAGCGTCCGTCAGCTTTGGCATCGAAAGAGGCCCTCAGAACATATCCGTCGCTCGCGGGCTCTGCGTAGAGGGTATCGAGCGGCTGCGGCTCCGGGATGGTCGCCTCGGCCGAGACCTCCGTCTTGCCATATTTCACATTAAGCGTATAGGTCTTGCCGGCTTCACCCTTCATATTGTATGTAGTATATACATATGGAGGGAAATAACGGTTGTCCTTCATGCCGGTAAGAAAAACGGTCTTCTCCCCGTCGCTGACGGTTACAGTTGCCCATCTGAGAACATGAGCGGCGATGTCGTCGGAAGAAAGGGCACCCTCTGCCACGGCTATCGACGAGGTGAGTTTCACTACCGGGTAGCCGCCGTCTTCAATCCAACCGTCGACGACGAGATGCTCGTCGACAGGCTCCCTCGAGCAAGAAACC
>CAMNNY010000019.1 GCA_946546175.1 uncultured Bacteroidales bacterium | reverse complement strand
CCATCCTCGGTGTGGTCGCAGCTCCGATAACCAGCGGCGACACCGCCCTCCGTTCGGTCCGCCTCATCATCGCCGATGCTCTCAAGCTCGATCAGGCTCCCATCAAGAACCGCCTCTACGTGTCGGTCCCGATATTCGTGGTGACGGCGCTCCTTCTTTGGTACAACATCGCCGACGAGAATGGTTTCAACGTGATCTGGAGGTACTTTGGCTGGGCAAACCAGACTCTCGCCGTGTTCGTGCTCTGGACAGTCACGGCCTTCCTGTCGCGTAACCGCAAGGGTCTCACCTACATGATGACGCTCCTGCCGGCTGCCTTCATGACCTCCGTGACGGTTACCTTCATCCTGACGGCCAAGATCGGATTCAATCTCCCGACCGACTGGACGGCAGCTATAGGGATCACGACCGCAGTCCTGTCCCTTGCACTGTTCTTCTTTGCGAGAGGAAGAAGGCTCAGAAAGAATCCTTCTCTATAAGATACTCAGCTATCTGTACCGCGTTGAGCGCGGCTCCCTTGCGTATCTGGTCGCCAACGATCCAGAACGTAAGGCCGTGATCATCGGCAAGATCTTCCCTGATGCGCCCCACGTAGACAGGGTCTTTGCCGGCAAGGAACAGGGGCATGGGATAGGTCTTGGATGCGGGATCGTCAAGAAGCACAATCCCAGGGGCCTTTGAGAAAGCTTCGCGGGCCTGCTGGGCGCTGACGGGCTTTTCGGTCTCTATCCAGATGCTCTCCGAGTGGCTGCGAAGCGAGGGGACCCTGACGCACATAGCGCTGGTCCTTATGTCGCTGTGCATGATCTTGCGCGTCTCGTTAAACATCTTCATCTCCTCTTTGGTGTAGCCGTTGTCGGTAAAGACATCGACCTGGGGGATGAGGTTGAATGCAAGCTGATAGGGGAATTTGCTGACTGTGACGGGCTCGCCTGCGAGCGACTGGCGGGTCTGCTCGACGAGCTCTGCCATAGCCTGAGCTCCGGCGCCGCTTGCGGCCTGGTAGGTCGAAACGTGGACCTTGCGGATGTGGCTGAGGCGCTCGATTGCGTTGAGCGCAACTACCATCTGGATGGTGGTGCAGTTGGGGTTGGCAATGATTCCGCGAGGGCGCGTGAGAGCGTCTTCGGCGTTCACTTCCGGGACCACGAGCGGCACGTCTTCGTCCATGCGGAATGCGCTGGAATTGTCGATCATGACTGCACCGTAGCGGGTGATGTCGGCGGCGAAATCGCGGGAAGTCCCGGCTCCGGCGGAAACGAATGCTATGTCGACTCCGGCGAAGGCATCGTCGTGCTGCAGGAGCTGGACCGTGATGTCTTTGCCTTTGAAACTGTATGTGCGACCTGCACTGCGCTCCGAACCGAAGAGCAGGAGTTCATCGATAGGGAAGTCCCTCTCGGCCAGGATCCTCAGAAACTCCTGGCCCACGGCGCCGCTGGCGCCAACTATTGCCACTTTCATAGTTCAAAGATAGTTAGAAAAAATAAAATAACAGCATATGGTTTTTCCGTGCGGGCAAAAGCACGGGAAAACCATGTGCCGTTATTTAAGCGATTATTGCTGTTTTTCGAGGAATGCGACAACATCGCCGACGGTGTTGAAGCCTTTGAGCTCTTCGTCGGGGATGGTGATGCCGTAGTCGTCTTCGATCTTCATCAGGAGCTGAAGGATATCGAGCGAGTCGGCTCCGAGGTCTTTCTGGATGAGTGATTCAGGGGTGATCTTGGCAGGGTCGGCGATGCGGAGCTGCTTCGCGAGGATGGCCTGCACTTTTTCAAACATGTTTTCCATATCGTTATTCTTCGTAATGTGCGTATTTTAAGATTTCTGCTTCAATGCGGGGCCCGATGGCGCCGGTGTGCATGCGGTAGGCCTGCTCGATACATTTTTCGACCGCGCGGGCCTTCGAACTGCCATGACCTTTGACCACCACCTTTGAGGTGCCGATAAGCACGCTTCCGCCGTAGTTCTGGTAGTTCATGAACTGCTTCATGTCGGCGAACATCTTCTTCATGAAAAGTGCCCCGATCTTGTAGAGGGTGCGCGAGAAGATGCTCTTCTTGAGCATTCCGAGAAGCTCGAGAGCCGTGCCTTCGGTGGTTTTGACGAGGACATTGCCTGAGAAGCCGTCGCACACAACAAGGTCGTACTTACCCGAGAGCAGGTCGCGGCTTTCCATGTTGCCCACGAAATTGATGCATTCGGTCTCCCGGAGGAGTTTGTAGGTTTCCTGCCTGAGGGAATCGCCCTTTTCGGCCTCGACGCCGACGTTGAGCAGCGCCACGCGCGGGCTCTTGACCCCGTAGACCGTTTCCATGTAGATGGAGCCCATGATGGCGAACTGCCGGAGCATGTCCGGGTCGACTTCGACATTGGCCCCGCTGTCGCAGATACCTACTATCCCGCCGTCCATGGTCGGGAGTATGGGGCAGAATGCCGGGCGGATGATGCCCTGGAGCCTTCCCAGACGGATGAGCGAGCCGGTGACGAGCGCTCCGGTCGATCCGGTGCTGACCAGTCCGCTGACCGTATCGTCGTCGCGAAGCATCATGATGCCCTTCATCATGGAACTGTCGCGCTTGAGGCGTATGGCGTCGGTGGGCTTGTCTTCGCAGCCTATTACCTGGGGGGCATGGACCACGCTGATCCTGTCCTTGGGGTAGTCCCTTTCGGCGAGCTTCGCCTGAAGGACAGCCTCGTCGCCGGTGAGGACGATGTGGAGGTCTTCAAAAGACCCGAGGGCCGCGATGGCTCCGTCGATTGGGGCGTCGGGGCAGTGGTCGCCGCCGAAGCAGTCTACTATGATCTTTGTCATGAGAGTTTCTTTATGTATGAACGCCTGCGTTTGTGGATGGTGCGGTCGAACCTCTTCCACATATTCTGGATGGTGTAGTTGTCTTCGAGGTTGAGGTTGGTCTCAAGATATTTGACGCGGGGGTCTTCGAGCATGTCGACCATTCCCGCCACGAACACCGTACTTACTCCGCGGTTGAGCCATTCGGGTTCCACGCCTACGAGGCACAGGTCGATGATATCCGGCCTTCGGAGTGCCCGGAGCAGGCGGATGAGCGCCAGGGGAGTGAGATGCCCGCGCGAGGGCTGCACGGCCTTTGCGAGCGAGGCGAAACTCACGGCGAATGCCACCACCTTCTCGTTCTCGTCGAGCACCACTGCCGTGCGCTTGGGGTTTACCACGAGCCTGAAGTTGTCGATGAGGAGCTTCTTCATGCCGTCGGTAAAGGGAACGGTGCCGTAGAGTCCGTCGTAGGAGTGGTCGAGTACCTCGAAAAGACCGTCGGCGTACTTGCGGAGGAAGTCGCCCGTGCTGCGGCTCTTGCCGATATGGAGATTGTAACGCCTGAGGATAAACTCCGAGAGTTTCCTCAGTTCCGCGGCGTCTTCGGGGGCGGGGGAGCGCAGCTGGCTTTCGTTCCAGTCGATTTCCTTGGTGTAGCCCAGTCTTTCGATGAATTCGGGATAGTAGGGGGCGTTGTACTGCTCTTCGAAGGTCGAGAGCTGGTCGAACCCCTCGATCAGAAGGCCCTCACGCTCGAGATCGGAGTAGCCCAGAGGGCCGCAGACGGTGTCCATCCCGAGCCCGCGGGCCCAGTTCTCGGCCGCCTCGAAAAGGGCTTTTGCCACCTCGAAATCTTCGATGGAGTCGAAGCGGGTGAAGCGGATGCGCTTCTCGCCGGTCTTTTCGTTGGAGGCTTTCTGGAGTATGCCCTGGATGCGGCCTGCGACCTTGCCGTCTTTAAAGGCAAGCCAGCATTCGTCCTCGCAGGTGTCGCGGTAGACGTAGCCCTTGTCGAAAATCTTCTTCTCGTCCATCCAGAGGGGAGGGACGAAGCAGGGATTGTCTTTGTAAAGGTCGAGAGGGAAGTTGAGGAACTGCCTTTGCTCGCGTTTTGACCTTACCGGTCTTACTTCAATCATGGTACTATCTGCACTTTGAGTGGAACGCAACGCCTACGCCGTTGGGGCCGCAATGGCTACCGGCCGTAGGGTTGGTGGGAATGATTGTGATCTCGAGGTCTGCACCGAGCTTTTCGCGCAGCATGTCGGCTATCTGGCCGGCTACCTCGGGCGAATCAGTGTGGCCGATCACCACACCGTGGGCCTTGACCTCGTCGCCCTTTTCGAGCACTTCGCTGACGAGCCTGTTCATCGCCTTCATGCGGCCCTTCTCGGTGCCGATGCTGTTCATCTTGCCAGCCTCGTCCATGCTGATGATGGGGCGAAGGCCGATGAGACCGCCCATAGTGGCTGCAAGGCCGCCGACTCTGCCGCTGCGGCGGAAGAACCTGAGGTCGTCGGCAAAGAAGTACTGGGCGTAGTGGCCGGCTTCGGCCTTGCCCCATTCGACGAGCTGTTCGGGGGTCTTGCCTTCACGCACGAGCCCAAAGAAATCGCGTCCCATCAGGTAGCTGATGATGGTGATACCCTTCGAGTCGATCTCGTAGAACTTGCGCCCGGGGTACTTTGTGAGGAGCTCGTCCACTACCTTGCGCATGTTGCCGAAGGTCATGGTCATAGCCTCGCTGAAGTGGAAGTAGAAGATGTCGTTGCCCGCGGCGAACTCAGGCTCGAAATACTTCATGTATTTGTCTTCGGGGATGGCGCTCGTCGTCGGGAGTATCCCGCCGCGAAGGCCGTCGTAGAAGGCCTTGGAGTCGAACTCCTCGAAATCTTCGTAGGGGTAGACGGTCTTGCCGTCGATGCTGTAGGGCATGCTGATGAGCTTCGCCCCGAGTTCTTTACAGTCTTTCAGATTGAAATCGCAATCTGAGTCTACAAAATATGTCAGCATAGTGTAAGGATATAGTTGAATACCGGCTGTCCGCCGTCGATAAACATAAATTCGGTCATGGGGTATTTGGCCTGGAGGGACT
>CAMNNY010000018.1 GCA_946546175.1 uncultured Bacteroidales bacterium | reverse complement strand
TCCGGCAATAGGGCCAAAACCGAAGGTCCCGGCGTGGGTGAGGGGGCGAAAAACCGCCGATAGAGCTACGACCGAAGGTCACCGGCGGGGTTGAGGGGCAAAAACGACATGGCGGCAGGGAAGGGAGAGACCAGGCAAGGGCGGCAGGGAAGGGAGAGGCTAATGAATTGGCGGAGTAGGGTATAAAAAAATCAAGGGCCGATACCTCACGGCATCAACCCCAGACGTGTACTAAAACCTAAACCTGCACTATAGATGCAGGCGGTTTTCAGAACGTTGCATAAAAAATGCTATTTTTTTTGATTTTTTACGTTGAGGGAATTCATCGCGCGGTCGGCGCCGACGAAAATCCAGTCCAGAACACCTTGTGAGACCTTTTTGCAGAGTTCTGGCATGAGGTCGTTTTCTTCTGGTGTGAGATCACCCAAGACATAGTCGACCTGCTCTCCTTCGTGGAAGTCGTGTCCGACTCCCATCCTGATACGGCAATAGTCCTGGGTGCCGATGGTTTCCGCGATGTTGCGAAGGCCGTTGTGGCCGCCGTCGCTGCCGGCCTTGCGCATGCGGAGGGTGCCGAAAGGAAGATTGATGTCGTCGCAGATGACGATGAGTCGCTCTTCGGTGACGGGCAATTTCTGGAGATAGTACCTCACGGCATTGCCGCTGAGGTTCATGTAGGTTGAGGGCTTGAGGAGGTAGAGCGAACGCCCTTTGACCGAAAGGACGGCCATGTCGCCGTACCTCTGGCTATTAAAAGTAGTGTTGGACGCCTGAGCCCAGGCATCCAACACCATAAATCCCATATTATGGCGGGTATGAGCGTATTCGGGGCCGATATTTCCCAATCCGACGACCAGATAGCTTTCGCCTGCCATAATGCAGTCCGTTGAGGTTTACTCAGCTGCTTCTTCGGTAGCAGCCGCGGAGTTGCGGGTTGCGAGAACGCTGCAGATCACTGCGTCCTTGTCGGTGAGGATCTGAAGTCCGGGGAAGCTGAGGTCGCCAGCCTTGATCTTCTTGTCGAGACCGAGGTCGGAGATGTCGACTGTGACGTCGTCCGGGAGGTCCTTCATGAGGCCGCTGACGCGGATGCTGCGGGAGTTCTGTGTGAACTTACCACCGAGCTGAACGCCCTTGGAGTGTCCGGAAACCTTGACAGGAACGCTGATGCTGATAGGCTTCTCTTCGCTGACTGCGAGGAAATCTACATGGAGGCAGAGATCCTCTACAGGGTGGAACTGAAGCTCGTGAAGAATGGCCGTGTAGGTGGTGCCATCGAGGTTGAGGTCAACGATGAAGGAGTAGGGAGTGTTGGTAAGACCCCTGAGATCCTTTGCGCTGACGGTGAAGAGAATGTTCTGGAGACCTGCACTATAGAGGTTGCAAGGTACGAGACCTTCACGACGGAAAGCCTTGATGGTAGCTTTGTTGCCGACCTGACGAATCTGGCCTTTGAGTTCGAAATGCTGCATTTTGCAAATGTTTAAAATGTGTTACTCAGTCCGGATCACTGCCCGGACCCCATTGCACCAAAACCGCCGGGCGGTTTTCAAATGCGGCGCAAATATAGAAATAATTATTTACTTGACAAAACCTGTCGCGATATTCCAAGAAGTAGATTTGTAGCGCTGAGTCAGGGACTTCCATCTGCTCACGGGCAGGAACATGCTCAGGCCGCTGTAGGTGACAATCTTGTTGTTCAGAAAATACTCGGTCGCTTTTTTGTGGAGCACCAATTCTGAGAGGGCGGCATCTATCGGTTTTAGTTCTTCATCCGTAGCGCCGAGCTTGACCAGAATGTCACGGAAATCGTAGTGGTAACTGTATGAAAAGTTGAAACTCTGGACTTCCGAGATCTTGATTGTGGCAAGATTGTCGCGATGGGCCTCAAACACGGGAATGCAAGCCTGGGCAAGGGCTTCAATCTTGCTGCAGTCGTATAGAGCCACTGTGGCGTCGCCTCCGTTAACGTTCATGTTGTAGAAGTCGTCGCATACCCCCACGAGGTCGGGTTCGTCCCCGCCCAAAAGCCTGCGTGAGAGGTTGATATAGTCGAATCCGTCGGCAAGTACCTCTCCGGGTGATGCTACCATGTAGTCGCAGAGGTCGCGCCACTCATAGACAACCTCAACTCCGCCCATCAGGCAAGCATCCATTACGATGTAGTCGAGGTGGTAGGGGAGGGCAGCGGCAAATTCGTCGAGGTCGAGTTGATAGATTTGATGCGACTTGTACTCACCGTCGTACTGCGCCCCCACGCTTTTGACGACGTTAAGCTCTTCGCTTTTGGAGTAGTCTTTGGGTATCCAGCCCATGCCGTGGGACGTATAGACAAGGCCGTAGGAATCCGACGGGTATTTGTCTTTGATGTCGGTCATTACCTGACTCATAAAGTCCGGAGCCATGGTGATTGCTTCGGAAGAGTAGGTGAAGACCGTATCGCGGACGACCTTGTCATATTGCTTGTAGACCCTGAAAACCACCGGCTCCGTCTTGGTCTTCCAGTCCCACCTGTCTACTGCGGCGTGGCTATAGACAACCAGGGCCTTATTGTCATAGCGTCCCGGAATGTAACCTTCGTCGAGCTGATCAAAATTGGTGTTGAGATAGCCGGTGAGGTCGTTGTACCCCTCGCTGTAGAGGATTACGACATCTTCGAAGTGAAGGCCGGCAGTCCCCTTGCGCTCCGCCCTGTCAGACGGACCGTTGTTGACAAACGGTTCCAGCCCCTTTGTACACGAAGACAGTGCAAGGGCTGCAAGCGAAAACAATAATGCCAACCTTAATTTCATATCCTGCAAATATAGTCATCTTTTTCGTTATATTTGCCATATGGACGCGCGGGCTCAAAGAATTCTTAAAGACTACTCATACTACCTGAGGGTTGAGAGGGGGATGTCTCCCAATACCGTTGCGGCTTACCGGTCAGATGTCAGCTCGTTTCTCGAATGGTTGTCGGGAGGAACAGTCGCGGCGGCGGATACTGAAGACATTATGGCCTATCTGGCCAAGCATTCGGCATCGCTCTCCAAGCGCTCGCAGTCGCGCGAACTCAGTGCGCTGACCTCTTTTTTCGACTGGCTGGTCGTTGAAGGCGAGCGCAAGGACAATCCGTGCGACCGTGTTGATTTCCCCAAGATTGGCCGTTACCTGCCGGCAGTGCTGTCTGTGGAGGAGGTGAATGCCATAATCGACGGGGTCGATACCCGAAGCCCCAAAGGCCTTCGCGACAAGGCAATACTCGAAATCCTCTACGGCTGCGGACTTCGCGTGAGCGAACTCTGCGACCTTAGGATCTCGCATGTGTATACGGAAGAAGGGTTCGTGCGCGTGGTCGGCAAGGGCAACAAAGAGCGCCTGGTCCCGATGGGGGAGAGCGCCGCTGCCGCCTTCACCGACTGGCTTGGCGTACGCGGCGAGGCTTTTGCCCCGGAGTTCTCCGATATCGCCTTCCTGAACCGTTTCGGCAAGCCCCTGAGCCGCATCTCCGTCTTTAAACTCGTCAAGGAGTACGCTCTTCTTGCGGGCGTGACGAAGGAGATTTCTCCCCACACCTTCCGCCACTCGTTCGCCACTCACCTCATTGAGAATGGAGCCGACCTCAGAGTTGTCCAGGAGATGCTCGGTCACGAAAATATCACCACCACTGAAATTTATACTCACATCGACACCGCGACCTGGCAGAAAGCGGTGCTGGACCACCATCCTCGCAAATAATAACGCAAATCCGCCCCGAAAACTTGGGGCGGACGGCTGTTATTTTTTTGGAAAGTCTGGCTATTTGGCAGCCTCTTCTGCGATGGCTTTGTTGTAGCACTCGCGGCAGAGGGGCTCGTAGACGTCTTTTTCGCCGAGGACCACGAGGTCTTCGCTCTTGGATAGACGGTGGGAGTGGTTGGCGAGGTTGCCGCATTTGACGCAGATGGCGTGGACCTTCTGGACGTCCTCTGCAACTGCCATAAGGGCGGGCATGGGGCCGAAGGGTTTGCCGAGGAAGTCGGTGTCCAGACCGGCGATGATTACGCGCACGCCCCTGTTGGCGAGGGTCTGGCAGACTTCGACGAGATCTTCGCCGAAGAACTGAGCTTCGTCGATGCCGACCACTTCGATGTCAGCGGGGATCTCGAGCATATGCGAAGGGTCGTTGATAGGAGTCGACTTGATGCTGTGGAGGTCGTGCGAAACCACCTCTACGTCGGAGTAGCGGATATCGATGGTGGGCTTGAAGATGGCTATCTTCTGGTTGGCGAACTGGGCCCTTTTGAGCCTACGGATGAGTTCTTCCGTCTTGCCGGAAAACATTGAGCCGCAAATCACTTCGATGCAGCCCGATCTCTTGTGGTTTTCTGAAAACATTTGTAGTTTTGTGTTTGTCTTACAAAGATAACAAACGACTCGGGAAAAATGGAAAAGACAGCAAAAGAAGTTTTCAACGAAATACAAACAACCATAGACAGGCTACGCGCACAGCTCGACGAGCTCGAAGAAAGGCTGGCGGCTGAACGTGAGTCCATGCCAGAGCCTGCCGCTGAAGAGCCCCAGGTCGAACTGGAGCCGGAACCCGTAGAGCTTGCAGAACCTGAACCCGAGAGCGAAGACCTGCCGGCCGAGCCGAAATCGCCGGAAGTTGAGGCCCACGCAGAGGTGGTTCCTGTCGAGGATGCTCCAGTCGAGGAGGTCCCGGCCGAGCCCGAGACTATCGATTTGTCTATCGATATGGCGGCAATGGGCGCCAAGCCTCAGCCCGACGCCAAGAATTATCAGTGGATGATCGATCTGCCCGGAAGCCAGGTGGCCAATGTAATCAGCGCTATCTCGCTCAACGACCGCGTGCTCTTCATCAACACCCTCTTTGGCGAGGATCCTGCCCTGTTCCAGCAGACGATAGCTGCCTTTAACTCCATGGAGTCGGTAAGTGAAGCAGTTTCTTACGTTATGGCCAATTTCCCTGACTGGAACCTCAGCTCGGAAGTGGTCTACCGCTTGATGATGGCTGTCCGTCGCAAACTTAAATAGCCCCGAATGCCCGGAATCCTCTACATAGTGCCCACTCCTGTCGGCAATCTTGCCGACATCACGATGCGCGCCCTCGACGTGCTTCGCGGGGCCGATCTCATCCTTGCCGAAGACACGCGGACTACGGGCATCCTGCTTGAGCACTATCAGATAAAAGGCAGACTCGTCTCTCATCACAAATACAACGAGCACCAGACCGTCGGACTCATAAAAGAGCGCATACTCGGAGGACTCAATGTCGCATTAGTCAGCGATGCCGGCACTCCAGGCATATCCGATCCGGGCTTCCTGCTTGCGCGCGAATGCGCCAGGGAGGGGATAGAGGTGCAGACCCTGCCGGGGGCCACAGCCTGTATTCCGGCTATAGTTTCATCCGGCCTGCCTTGCGACCGCTTCTGTTTCGAGGGCTTCCTCCCTCAGAAGAAAGGCCGCGCGACGCTTCTCGAGCAGCTCTCCACCGAACGCCGGACCATGGTCTTCTACGAGTCGCCTTACAGGCTCGTCAAGACCCTTACCCAATTTGTCGAAGTCTTCGGGCCCGACCGCGAATGTTCGGTAGCCCGCGAAATATCCAAACTACACGAAACCCACCACCGGGGAACCTTACAAGAACTAGTGAATTACTTCAATGAACACGAACCCAAAGGCGAAATCGTCATCGTCCTCGCCGGACTCCCGGAGGAGCCCAAGGCGCAACACGCCAACAAATACAAACCGCAACAGTAACGCCGGCACTGTCTTCAAGGTGGGCGCAATCTCCCTCACTTTCCTGATACTCGGTTATCAGGTCTGTCTCTTCGTGCAGCACACCGCCAGGATCAGCATAGAGGCGAACCGTGACGCGCCGGATACGGTGGTGGTGTACGTCGACACCCGCGCGGAGGAGGGAAGGCCACCGTTGGGGCCGCGGGTGCCGGAGCGGGCGAAAGGAGTGCCGGAGCGGGCGAAAGGGGTGCCGGAGGAAGCGAAGATTCTGCCGGAGCAGGCGAAAGGAGCGAGGAAGGAGCGGCGATATGCGCAGCACTCTCCCGCGGTGGAGAAGGTCCGCTCTCAAAGGCGGAAAGTCGAGTCTTTCCGCTTCAATCCCAATACCGTAAGCCTTGAGGACCTTCAGAGGCTGGGCTTCAGTCAGAAGCAGGCGCAGAGTATCGACAGCTACAGGCAGAAGGGAGGGAAATTCCGCAGGAAGGAGGATTTTGCAAAGTCATACGTAGTGCCAGACTCGGTGTACAGGCGTCTGGAACAGTACATCGACATCCCGAAACTCGATATCAACAAAGCGGACTCGGCAGCGTTCGACGCCTTGCCCGGAATCGGTCCTTACTTTGCCGCGAAAATGGTGGCATATCGGGAGCAGCTTGGAGGGTATTCCGACAAGGAACAGCTGAAAGAAATCTACAATTTCGGGGACGAACGCTACGAAAGGATCCGGGATCTCGTTGAATGCTCAGAGCCGGAGCGTCCTTTGCGATTGTGGACGCTACCCGAAGACTCCCTGCGCCTCCATCCGCATATCCGCTACCGGAGTGTTGCCCACGGAATAGTCCTCTATAGAGAAAACAACCCTCCGGAGTCGTGGACTCTGGAGGGGTTGAAGGATGCGGGAGTTATCGATTCCGTGCAGTTCGCGCGGCTGAAACTCTGCAGGATTATTCCGAGTATTTCAGCTGCTGCTCCTTGATTAGTTCGTCGAGGACTCCTTCGTCGAAGTAATTGATCTTCATCGCGGCCTTGACGTCGGCGAGGGTCTGGGAAGCGACCTTGCGGGCTTCTTCCGTGCCCTTGCGAAGTACTTCGTACACGTACGGGATATTCTTCTCAAGTTCTTTGCGGCGCTCCCTGATCGGCTCGAGCGTGTCGTTGAGGACAGCGTTGAGGAAGTTCTTGAGCATCATGTCGCCCAGACCTCCGGCGCGGTACTGTGCCTTGACCTCGTCGAGGTTGTGGAACTCGAAGCTTACCTTTTTGCCGACAAAGCACGATGCGAATTTGTCGAAGTGCTCGGGCTTGCAGAAGGCGTCGAGGTAGGTGAAGACGGTGTTGCCTTCGACCTTGCCGGGATCGCTTACCTGGAGGTGCCCGGGGTCGGTGTACATGCCTCTTACCTTCTCCCAGACTACGTCGGCGGGGTCGGAGAGGTAGATGCAGTTGCCAAGCGACTTGCTCATCTTGGCCTTGCCGTCAGTGCCGGGAAGACGCAGGCAGGCTGCGTTGTCGGGAAGGAGAATCTCAGGCTCGACGAGTGCCGGACCATAGGTTGAATTGAACTTTCGGACGATCTCGCGGGTCTGCTCGATCATAGGCTCCTGGTCTTCTCCCACAGGCACTGTGGTGGCCTTGAAAGCGGTGATGTCGGCTGCCTGGCTGATAGGGTAGCAGAAGAATCCGACGGGGATGCCGGCTTTGTTGTCGTTGTCTTCGGACTCCGTGAATCCGCGCATCTGGATCTCGGCCTTCACGGTCGGGTTGCGGCGAAGCCTCTGGACGGTCACGAGGTTGTTGTAGAAGAAAGTGAGCTCGGTGAGCTCGCTGATCTGCGACTGAATAAAGATGACTGACTTCTCCGGGTCGAGCCCTGCCGAGAGGTAGTCGAGAGCCACCTCGATGATGTTCTGGCGAACCTTTTCGGGATTGCCGGCGTTGTCGGTAAGGGCCTGGGCGTCGGCTATCATGATAAAGATCTTGTCGAATTCGCCGCTCTCCTGGAGCTCAACGCGACGCCTGAGCGACCCTACGTAGTGGCCAATATGAAGGCGACCGGTCGGACGGTCGCCTGTAAGGATAATCTTCTTGGGCATTTAGTCTTTGACTGATTTGAGTGATTCGCGGACCTTGGCTTCGATCTCTTCGCAGAGCTCGGGGTTGTCGGCAAGCAGTTGTTTGACTGCTGCGAGACCCTGGGCGAGTTTTTCTCCGTTGTAACTGAACCAGGAACCGCTTTTGTGAATAATGTCCATCTCGACGGCGAGGTCGACAATCTCGGCAAGGTGGGATATGCCCTCTCCGAAGACGATGTCGAATTCGGCCTTCTTGAAGGGCGGAGCCATCTTGTTCTTGACTACCTTGACGCGGGTGCGGTTGCCGGTGGCTTCGTCGCCTTCTTTGAGCTGGGTGACCCTGCGCACATCGAGGCGGACGGAAGAGTAGAACTTGAGGGCGTTGCCTCCTGTGGTCGTCTCGGGGTTGCCGAACATGATTCCTATCTTCTCGCGGAGCTGGTTGATGAAGATGCAGCAGGTTCCGGTCTTGCTGATATTGGCCGTGAGCTTGCGGAGCGCCTGGCTCATGAGGCGGGCCTGGAGGCCGACCTTGTTGTCGCCCATCTCGCCTTCGATCTCGGCCTTGGGCGTGAGCGCTGCGACGGAGTCGATGACAATGATGTCGATGGCGCCGGACCTGATGAGGTTGTCTGCTATCTCGAGGGCCTGCTCGCCGTTGTCGGGCTGGGAGATCAGGAGGTTCTCGAGGTTGACTCCGAGAGCTGCCGCGTAGGTGCGGTCGAATGCGTGCTCCGCATCGATCATTGCGGCGATGCCTCCGAGCTTCTGGGCCTCGGCTATAGCGTGGATTGCGAGGGTGGTCTTACCGCTGGACTCGGGTCCGTAGATCTCGATGATGCGTCCGCGGGGGTAACCGCCGATACCGAGGGCGTGGTCGAGGGCGATACTGCCCGAAGGGATGACCTGCACGTCGGACTCCGGCTGGTCGCCAAGTTTCATGATGGTTCCCTTGCCGTAGTCTTTTTCGATCTTGTCGAGTGTGGCCTGCAATGCCTTGAGCTTGGCGGCATTGATCTCGGCGGTTTGTGTCTGAACTTCTTTTGCCATAAATCTTGAAATTAAGTTTGTTAATAGTTAAAGTTTGGGGAGGTGCGCTTTCGATGGAAGCCCGCGGCTCTCTCTAAAGCGCAGTAGACAAATATAGTGATAATTTGCTTATTTTTGCAGATGATGAAAGAGAAACTTTTAGGAAAAAATCCCGAAGAACTCAGGGAGGCAGCGCTTGCCGCCGGGCTTCCCGCGTTCACGTCCAAGCAGATAGCCCAGTGGATGTACGTGAAGCGGGTCCGGTCGTTTGATGAGATGACCAATATCTCCAAGGCAGGCCGTGAGAAACTTGCAGAACTCTACGACCTTGGCGTCAGCGCCCCGGTGGGAGTGGCCGAGTCGTCCGACGGCACCAGGAAGTATCTCTTCCAGGTAGGCGAAAAGGACTCTTGCATCGAGTCGGTTATGATCCCCGACGAGGACCGCAAGACGCTTTGCGTGAGTTCGCAGGCGGGCTGCAAGATGGGCTGCAAGTTCTGCATGACCGGGCGGCAGGGGTTCCATGGCAATCTGACCGTTGCCGAGATACTCAACCAGTTTATCAGCATCGAAGAGTCCGAAGGTCTCACCAACGCCGTGTTCATGGGCATGGGCGAGCCGCTCGACAATACCGACAATGTCTTGAAAGCCATTGAAGCGCTCACGGCGCCATGGGGCTTCGGATGGAGCCCTAAACGCGTAACCCTGAGCACGATAGGCGTCATCCCGGGCTTGAGGCGATACTTGGACGGCAGCCGCTGCCACCTTGCGATCTCCATCCACAATCCCTTCCCCGAAGAGCGGCTCGAGTTTATGCCCGCCCAGAAGGCATGGAACATCACCGATGTGATAGACCTGATCAGACAGTATGACTGGACGGCCCAGAGGAGGGTGAGTTTCGAATACACGATGTTCGCCGGCTGGAACGACGACAAACGCCACGCTGACGCTCTGATCCGCCTGCTCCGCGGGCTCGAGTGCAGGGTCAACCTCATCCGCTTCCACAAGATCCCCGATTTCCCCTACGAATGCGCCTCGCAGCAGGCGATGACGGCCTTCCGCGACAGGCTTAACTCCAACGGCATAACCAGCACGATCAGGGCTTCGCGCGGCGAAGACATCCTCGCTGCCTGCGGTATGCTCGCAGGGCAGCACAATACCAGGTAGAATGAACGATCAGGCTAAAAAAGTACTCTCGCGCCTGCAGAACCTGTGTGCCAAGCAGGAGTGTTGCTCGGCCGACATGATGAGCAAGGCGACCAAGGCTCTCGATGGCGACAGGGCCGGGGCGGCCGAGGTCGTGGAGGCGCTCATAAAGGAAAAATACGTGGATGATGCCCGTTATGCGGCGGCTTTCGCGCGCGAAAAAGCGGCGATTACGGGCTGGGGCCCGGTGAAGATCCGTTTCGCCCTTGCCGCCAAGGGTATAAAAGGAGACGCCGTGACAGAGGCTCTCGAAGAGATTGACGGAGGAAGGGCCGAAGAGAAACTGCGCAAGCTCCTCGAATCGAAGTGGAAAACCCTTGCGGACGATCCGCAGGGTAAACTCAAACTCATTAAGTTCGCACTTTCGAGAGGTTACGAGTACGATCAGATTAAATCTGCGGTAGAAGACATCACGGCCTAGAAGCGCATCAGTACTGTCGCACCATATGCCCCGGTAATGGGGTCGAACGAAGGAGCAGCTGCAAGGTTGCTCTTTTTTGTCCCTTCGAGATCGAGCGAGTCGGTAACCCACCTGCCGATCCAGGCGCTTAAGACTCCGACTCCGGCACCGGCGAGGGTGTCCCACCACCAATGGCGCTCGTGGATTACCCGGCCGTAGGCGACCGCAGCTCCGCAGGCATAGAACGCCGCGCCCCATCCCCAGCCGTAGTCCTGGCGTATGAGTTCCGCTCCGGTGATGGCAGCGGCTGTGTGGCCGGAGGGGAAGGAGTGGTAGTTGGATCCGTCCGGCCTCTGTTCGTGAACGATAAATTTGAGCCCCTGGGTGATGAGAAACATCGAACCGTAGCCGATTCCGAGCGCCACTGTCCGTTCCAGGAAACTATGCTCGGGCTGAATGCCAAGATACTCGGCGCCAAGGTCGAATACGATGGGCGTGAACTGCATCGGGGTTTCGTAGTGCGACCATTCGCTCTTTTGCGCAAATGAGGCGGGGCATGTGCAGAGCAGCAGCGCCGCCATCAGGAAGATAAGTCTAGTCCGCATAGAGGTCGTCGGAATAATCGAAAAGGTCCGTAGCGTCTTTCAGGCGGGGATGGGAGGAGTCTTTGGCAGAGAGGATCACCTTGTCTGAGGGAATCTGCCAGTCGATTCCGAGGTCGGGGTCGTCCCAGGCGATTGCGCCTTCGGCCGAGGGCTCGTAGAAGCGGTCGCATTTGTATTGAAGGACGGCCTGGTCGGAGAGCACGCTGAAGCCGTGGGCGAACCCGCGGGGGATGAAGAGCTGCCTCTTGTTGCCGGCAGAGAGCACGACGCTGACGTGTTTGCCGAAGGTCGGACTGCCTCTTCGGATGTCGACGGCGATATCGAGCACTTCTCCTTCGACCACCCTGAGGAGTTTGGACTGGCTGAGGCGGCCGGTCTGGTAGTGGAGCCCGCGGACTACGCCGTAGCCCGACTTGCTTTCGTTGTCCTGGACGAAGTGGACGGGACGCACGGCGGAGGCAAAGACCCTCTCCGAGAACGACTCGAAGAAGTAGCCGCGGCTGTCGCCGAAGATGCGGGGCTCGACTATCACGATGCCTTCTATTTCTGTAGGGATGATGTTCATTTGATGCGTGAGATACACTGGACTAAGGAGTCTCTCCAGTAGGG
>CAMNNY010000017.1 GCA_946546175.1 uncultured Bacteroidales bacterium | reverse complement strand
CGTCGGAGTCGGAATTGAGCAGTTCGGTAAATGCAGTCGAATGAGATGTATCCAGGCCGATGATACCGAGTTTGACGGGCTCGGCGGGGGCCTCTGATGCGGGCTTCGGGCCGCCGCAGGCCGCAACCATGACGGCCAGAGCAGCGATTGAAATTATCTTCTTCATAGTAATGATGCGCTGTCTGAATCAAGATAAAGGTAAGATTTGGCGTGGGTGCGGAGCACGCTAGCGGGGCAAGATTCCGTGACGGGACCCTGCACTGCGGCGCGAACTGCCGCCGCTTTGGTGGGGCAGGGAACGATGCAATACATGCTCTCGGCAGCCGTCAGAGCCGGGATAGTGAGCGTGAGCGCATGGGTCGGGACCTGCTCGACCGAAGCGAAACATCCGTCGTGGACCTGCTGCATCCTGCAGACATCGTCGAGAGGGACAATCTTCACGAGAGCCGGGTCGTCAAAATCGGCTACTCCCGGATCGTTGAAGGCGATATGGCCGTTTTCTCCTATGCCCAGGCAGACGATATCGACAGGGTACTTGCGAAGCAGCTCGGAATAGCGCCGGCATTCCTCCGAAGCATCGGGCGCGTCGCAGCTGATGTAGTACACCTCGCCGAATGGGACAAGCCCGAAGATATGCCTGTCGAGGAAATTCCCGAAGCCTTGGGGGGCATCGCAGGGCAGTCCGATGTACTCGTCCATATGGAATGCGCGTATTCTCTCCCAGGGAATCCCGGGAGTTGCAACCAGCGAAGCCAGAAAGGCCGACTGCGAGGGCGCCGCGGCAAATATCATATTGATCATTTCCTTGCGTGAGAGCGCCTCATGAATAGCCGCGGCAACATCTGCCGCAGCTGCGGCTCCCATCTCGGGCTTAGTAGGGTAAATATTAATTTCCATTATATATCAATCTTCCGCCAATCAAGGTTTTGTACACTTTTATGTCGTCGTCGAATATGACTATGTCGGCATCGTATCCGCTTGCAAGCGATCCCTTCCTGCCTTCGAGTCCGAGGATCCTGGCCGGATTGCGGGTCATCATAGCCACGCTCTCTTCGAGAGTGGCACCCGAGAGGGCGTGCATGGTGCGCACTAGCCTGTCGGCAGTAGCAACGCTGCCCGCAAATGCCGAACGGTCGGGGAGTTTGGCGACTCCGTCTTCGACTATGACGTCCTGTCCGCGCTTGAGACTGCCGAGAAGGTAGTGGCCGTCAGGCATTCCGGCCCCGCGCATCGCATCCGTACAGAGGGTGATGCGCTCAGGCCCTTTGATCTTATAGATGAGGCGCAGGAGCGATCCTGGCAGATGAACTCCGTCGGCGATGATCTCCACATCGACCTCGTCGTGGAGATAGCCTGCCTCCACTGCGCCCGCATAACGGAAGGCATTGCGCCTGACGACGGTCGACATGGCGCAGTAGAAATGGGTCATAAGACTGTAGCCTGCTTCGAAGGCGGCTTCACACTGCTCGCTGGTGGCGGCTGTGTGGGCGATGGAAGCGACTATCCCGCGCCGACGCAGTTCCTTGCCCAGTTCGAGCGCGCCTTCCAGTTCGGGCGCAACGCTCACGCGGACTATGTCGTCGGAGCCGTCGAGCATGGGGAGATAATTGTCCGGAGTGGGAAGCTTGAGGTATTGCGGGTCCTGGGCACCGGCCATCTGGGCCGAGAAAAAGGGGCCCTCGAGGTGAAGGCCGGCGAATTCGGCGCCTTCTGTATTGGCTTCCACTGCCTGCCTGTAGATGCGGAAAGTGTTCCGGAGTTCCTCATCGGAGCAGGTCAGGGTAGTGGGCGTCATACAGGTAGTACCATGCTCAGCATGGATGCGCGCCGCGCCGAGAAAGGCATCCAGAGTGCCGTCCATAAAGTCGTGGCCGCCTCCGCCATGGACGTGGATATCAATAAAACCGGGTGAGATGTAGCGGCCCGCGGCATCGATGTCGGGAGTGCCTGCCTGCGCAGCCGGCACCACGGCCTCGATGCGCCCGCCGCTCACAACCAACGAGACATCGTCCCTGATGCCGCCGGGGAGTATTACGCGGCCTCCGCCTATTATTGTCTTTTTGTCCATCTTTCTATCTTATAACCGTAAGTCGCATAGAATATGAGGTAAATGAAGCAGGGGATAAGCACCCAATAGCCCGCCGCGAGCGAGACTTTGTCCGCCACGAGCCCGTAGATCTGAGGCATGATGGCATTGCCGCAAAGGCCCATGATCAGCAGCGAAGAGCCGGTCTTGGTGTGCCTGCCTAAGCCGCGGATGGCGTGGGGCCAGATGCCCGCATAGATGAGGGCGTTGGGGAAGCCGAGCGCATTGAGAAGCAGGAGCGACAGGGTCACTTTGTGCCCAAAGAAAGTCACCGGGGTGTGGAGGAATATGACTCCGAGCGAGAGCAGCAGGCCAAGTACCGTACACACTATCAGAGCGTTTTTCTGAGAAATTACTCGCGGGATAAGAATGATGCCCAGGATGTAGCCCAGCATCGTGCACGTCAGAGTGTACGACGGGAATACCTTTGCTTCAAGCATATCAAGCCCCATCGAACCTGCATATTGGATGAGAGTGTCGATGGCGATGACCTGCGAACCGACGTGGAAGAAGATGGCAAGCGCGCCGAGCACCAGATAGGGGTAGCTGAAGATGCTCTTGCGGTCGTCGCCGCCGTCTGCCGAAGTGTTGTCGGAGGTAGTGTCGATCTCGGGAAGAACCGAATGGCGGATGAAGATACCGAAGGCGAGCAGCGCTGCGCCCAGTATGCTATAGGGCACGATAACTCGCCTGATAAGTTCGTCGAGCACTGCGGCCTTTGTCGCAGGGTCGAATGCTCCCTGCTCAATGAGCCTGAAAGTCTCAGCGTCGGAAGCCTTAAGGATCACTGCCGCAAACACAAGAGGCGAAATAATGCCCGCAAGCTTATTGCAGATGCCCACGATACTTATTCGCCGTGCCGCGCTCTCGATGGGCCCCACGATGGTTACATAGGGATTGGCTGCGGTCTGGAGTATCGCCAGGCCGGTGCCTATCATGAACAGCCCGGCAAGGAAGATTCCGAAGGTGCGAGTGAGCGCAGCGGGCACGAACACGAACATCCCGGCTGCCATGAACATGAAGCCATACATGATGCCGCGTTTGAAGCCGACCTTGTCGAGGAGTTTGCCCGACGGGATGGCCATCACGAAATAAGCGATGTAGAAGGCGAAGGTGACGAAATAAGACTGGAAGTGGGTGAGTTCACACGCTATCCTGAAGTAGGGGATCAGGATCGAGTTGACCCATGATACGAAGCCGAAGATGAAGAACATCGCGGCCAGGATCACCATCGAGATAACGGTCTGTTTGCGAGTAAGGGTTGTCATAGGCTGCTAATGGCTGTCTCTGATAGGTCGGGTGATCACCCAGTTGCAGAATTCGTGGTAGAGCTCCTTGTCGAGGGAGTTGGAGGAGTCGCGAAGCCACTTCACGGCCCAGGCGCCCTGGTAGTAGGCCAGGCGGCTCTTTTCCCATGCGCTGTAGTCTTTGAAGGCGTTCATGTAGTCGCGCAGCCTGCCTGCCCTGGTTCCCCATCCCTGAATGACGTTGCCGTCGAACTCGACTTCGAGCCCCATGTTCTGGGCAATGACATCGTTTATGGCCTTGACCATCTGTGTCTGGCCCCTTACAGCATAGTCGGAATCGGAAAGCCATGCGGTATTGGGCTGCATGAAAGCGTAAGTGAAGCCGTAGTCACGCCATTTGTTCCAGCCTTCGGCCTCGAAATAGGGGATCCAGTTGAAACTGTAGTTCATCCCCTTGAGATAGCTTCCGACGTCGCTGATAATGGTCGAAGTGTGGGTGGACTTCTCGGCTACCCAATAGAAGCCCGCAAGCTCGACATTGGCGTAGTTATGCTTGTAGAACTCCTCGCGCACGCGGTCGATGTACCATTTGACGGCAGTTACACGGTCGTTGGGAAGGTTGAAGTCGAGCGTACGGCCGTCCACCTTTCCCCAATACGTGGTGCTCGAGTTGTTGTCGTAGGGATTGGCGTGGGTGATAGGCTCGGGTATGCCCACGATAATCTGCCGTTTGTGAGGCGGTTCGCCGAGGATTGATTTTGCCTTTTCGACGCTCTGGTCGATGGCATCTACGGCGGTATTGCCCACAAAATAGTACTTCGCGAGCTTATCCCAGTCGTCCTGCGTGGCGCTTTTATCTATCCTTTCTTCTTTGTATGAGTATCCTGTAATGAAGGTTACGCCCGCTCCGCCGTTGGTCGCCGGATCCATGAACTCCAGGAACAGGAAGGAATCAAACAGCCAGTGGGCATAGCCTTCCTTGTCTTTGTAGACCACATAGGCATCGGTATAGTCTGTGCCCCAGGCAACAGGCGAACGGTGGTGTCCGTAGCCGTAGAGCAGAACCATATCGGTGTAGTCCGCAATCTCCGTGCGTTCCGGCTTCTCACCGGGAGTATCGGTCGAGTCTGCAGGAGGGGTGACTTCAGAGGTGTCCTTGCCTTCGTGCTTTCCCCACTCGGGGATATCCTTGGGATAAGATTCTCCGCACGAACAGATAGCAAGCAGGGCAGAGAAGAGTAAGAATATCTTTTTCATTTCTGATAGAATCCTATGGTTGAAACGACAGGTCTGTTCTCGGTGTTGCCGTTCATGTCTTTTTCGAGAGAGTTAAGGCGCGATCCGCCTGCCCACATTGCAGTGGAGCCGCCACCGTCCATATTGACGGCGTAGGTGCAGCCCAAACCCTTCATGATGCGGGCAAGCTGCAGAAGGTTGACTCCGGCTGAGGATTTGATGCGGCCGTCGCACACGAATAGTATCACTTTGCCGTCGGGGAGAATGCCCACGCAGGTTCGGTCGGCATAGACATCCGGACCGAAGATGTCGTAGGGCATAATCTCGAAGTTGTTGCGATAATACTCCGTGCCCTTGGCAGTCTCGGTGAAATTCAGCGGTATCTGTCCGTCGTAGAGCAGGACGGGACCGGCTCCAAGTGCGGCTGCAGGTTTGAGCCCCAACTCGGGCACAGGCAACAGGGCATTGACCTGACCATAGCGCGCCTCACCGCAAACTGATGCCAGAGGGCTTGAGTAGTAGTGGGTCTGGTTCTGGTTGTCGGTGCCCGCCCAACTGACATAAGGCTTTCCGGCTGAGTCGAGGATAAACGTACCGCGTGTCACGTAGTACATTACATTGTACTCCGGCGAAGTACTGCGAAGCGAGCCGCGCACAGAGGGCACAGGATTGATCTGGCTGCCACTTAGCACGGCGTGGCCTGTATGCCTTCCGTTGTAGAAATAGCCGCCGTTGACAAGCACGAGCGTCGAAGCGTCACCTGAGGCCTGATTCTCAAGTGTTGCGGCCGAACTCGGGACCTTTATCTTCACCTCCACTGCAGAGGGATCTGCAACAGCGTACCAGGCTTCGAGATTCTTCCCCTCGAGAGTGGTGGCGACATGGTAGATATCGACCCCTGACGGCACGCCCGTGACGGAAAGCTTCTGCCAACCGCCCAACTCTATGGGCTCCGGCTGAGCAGGAACGCTCACGGTCGCAGCTTCGCTGTAAACCGTGCCTTCTGCACCCTTCAGGTAGACATTTACCTTCGCCTGCGAAGACTGCTTCGGCAGGGGAATGACCTGCATCAGCGCGCCTCCTCCTGCGGGCAGCGCAGGCCCCTGGAAGTACTTGCCTTCGTAGAACAGCCCGTATGAGTCGCCTTTACCGACAGTCGCCGCAATCGAATATGTGACTGCGAGGCCGCAGAAATCGGCTTCGGCTGTCTCAATCGCGAGAGCATCCGAATAGGTAAGGGTGTCGACAGGTTCCGGGGCGGGCGGCGTCGGAGTCGAAGAAGTGTCGGCGGGATCGGCACCGTGCTTACCCCACTCGGGAATCTCCTTGGTAGGTTCGGGACCGCAGGCTACTGCAAGAGCGAGCAGCGCAGGCAGCAATATCTTTCTTATTTCCATATTCTGACAGCTTTACGAGCCTCGACGGTGACCTTGCGGCCGTCCGGCAGGCTTACTTTGTGGGGCGCAGAGTCCATATTCACAAGAATGAAGACATCTTTGCCCTTGGTGGTTGTCCATTTGGCGCCCATTACGAGCGGAGTCGGCTGATAATTGGGGATACTCATCTCGGGATTGTCGCCTCCCGGGACAAATTCACCCATAAAGCGGCCGCCTTCGAACACGTCGTGGTGGCCTTTACGGAAGTTGCCGAGTTCGCGGAGGAACTCTGCCTGAGCAGCATTTTCGGGCTTGAGGATCTCGATCGGGTCGATCCATCCGAGCTGGGATCCCCACAGCAGGCTCTTCATGGTGATGTAGTCGAACGTGCCGTCGTTAATCTTGCCGGGGATATAGGTGAATCCGCTGTAGATGCACCTGTCGGAGTAGATGAGAGGGAAGAGCGGCACCATCCTCATATAGTGTACGTGAGGCGAGTTGACTACGAGCATCATATCGAAAAGGTCTATGTAGCACTCTGCGTTCTCTTCGGTAGTCACTGCCTGTCCGGGCTTATAGACATTGCTGCGCATATTCTCCATCATCTGGCGGTAGGAGAGATGCCACCAGGCTCCGCCGCCCAGTGCGTGTGAATGGTTGG
>CAMNNY010000016.1 GCA_946546175.1 uncultured Bacteroidales bacterium | reverse complement strand
CGTGTCCGAGATCCTGACCAACAACACGATAATGCTCTTCGGCTCCGTCATCCAGGAACAGTTCAACAACCTTATGTGGAACCAGGGAGCGGCGCTGTCGTTCATTATGCTCATAATCATAGGTATAACCACTCTTATTCCGGGCGGCCGGAATGATGAGGCAACTGAGGGAGGGGCCGTGGTATGAAAAAAGCAGGACAAGTAGTGGCAAAAGCCTATCTGTGGCTTATTCTGCTGGTAATATACGCCCCTATCGTATTCATCGCCGTCTTCTCCTTCACGGAGGCGAAGTCGCTGGGCAACTGGACCGGATTTACCTTCGGACTCTATGAGTCGCTCTTCACGGGCGCCAACGCCAATTCCGAGGCCCTGCTCCAGGCGCTTAAGAATACTCTCCTGATAGCGCTTGCCGCTTCGCTGCTCTCGACTATTCTCGGGACGCTTGCGGCTATCGGTATCTTCAGTCTCAAGGGGACAAAGAAGAAGACTATGCAGTTTCTCAACAACATCCCGATGCTCAATCCCGACATCATCACGGGTGTGTCGCTGTTCCTGCTGTTCGTCTTCCTCCACATCTCCAAGGGCTATCTCACGATTATCCTTGCCCATGTCACATTCTGTACCCCGTATGTGGTGCTCAATGTGCTTCCGAAGCTCTCCCAGATGAATCCCAACCTCTATGAGGCGGCGCTCGATCTCGGTGCGACGCCCTGGCAGGCGCTGCGCAAAGTGCTCATCCCGCTGCTTCGCCCCGGTATGGTTTCGGGCTTCATTCTGGCTTTCACAATGAGCCTTGACGATTTCGCCGTGACCTATTTCACCGCTGGTGCGTCGGGCATCGATACTCTCTCGACCTTCATCTATTCGGATGTGCGTAAGGGTGGTCTCACTCCCGAACTCAAGCCGATGATGACTATCATATTCCTTCTGGTTCTCGTAGTGCTCCTTGTGGTCAATCTGCGCTCGGCGAACCGTCAGAAAAAACAGCACACAATATAGAAAATGAAAAAAACATTCAAGGTTTTGGCCATCACGGCGGCACTGCTCGCCGCGGTCACTGTTTCCGCCAAGGACAGGAACACTGTCCTCAAGGTCTACAACTGGTCTGATTACATCGCCGAAGGAGTCGTAGACGACTTCGAGAAGTGGTACTTCGAGCAGACAGGCGAGAAAATCGAGGTCATCTATATGACTTTCGACGTGAACGAGTCCATGCTCTCCAAGATCGAGAACGGCCACGAAGACTACGATGTCGTATGCCCTTCCGACTACATAATCGAGCGTATGCTCAACAATAAGCTGATCCTCCCTCTTGATTTCTCGGCACTGGGCAGCACCCCCAACTACATCGAGCAGTGCAAATCGCCCTATATCGAGAATATGTTCCGTCAGATCAATCCTGAGATCGACGCTAATGAGTATTCTGTCGCCTACATGTGGGGAACCACCGGTATCCTCTACAATACCGAGTTTGTGACTGCCGATGAGGCTTCCACCTGGGACATTATCCGCAATCCCAAGTTCGCGGGCAAGATCCTCATCAAGGATGCCCCCAGGGATGTCTATGGCCCCGTGCTTATCTACCTCAAGCAGGAAGAGCTCAAGAACGGTACCGTTACCCTTCAGGACCTTATGATGGATTCGTCCGAGGAGTCGCTCGCCGCTGTCAAAGATTATCTCCTTCAGGTCAAACCCGGCGTCTGCGGCTGGGAAGCCGACCTCGGCAAGGAGCAGATGACAAAGAACCGCGCATACGTTTCGCTCAACTGGAGCGGTGATGCCAAGTGGGCTATGGAAGAGGCTGCTAGCGTCGGCGTCAATCTCGACTATATCGTCCCCGAAGAGGGCTCTACCGTCTGGTTCGATGGCTGGGTCATCCCCAAGTATGCCCAGAACACCAAGGCCGCGCTCTACTGGATCAACTTTATGTGCCGCCCCGACATCGCCATCAGGAACTTCGAGGAGATGGGTTATGCTCCCTCCTGCGGCGCTCCCGAGGTGCTCGAGGCTATGATCGATGAGGAAGAATATGAGCCTATCGACCTTTCTTATTTCTTCGGCGAGGACGCCAAGGCAGTTTGCGTCGATCCCGTTCTCTTCCCCGACAAGTCCGTCATCGACCGTTGCGCTCTTGAGCATGACTGGGGTCAGGATACCGAGAAACTCCTCTCCATGTGGCAGGATGTCAAGGGCAGCCGCGCCGGTGTTGTTACCTACATCGTCATCGCTCTCGTGGTTCTGGCCGCAGCAGTCTACTTTGTCGTGAAATCCTCCGGTAAGAGGTCCCGCAAATCATCCCGCAAGCGTCGCTAGTATTTATGACCAAGATAGAAGCAGCAAGGCAGGAGTATGCCGACTGGTGTTCCGCAATCGGAATCGACACCCTGCAGAAAGTTAACGAGACTCTGATCGCGGGTAAGGCAATTCCCCTTATCAATCTCTGTGAAGCGCGTCAGGAGCGTAAATATGCTGAAATAGCCAACGAAATCTTCTGGCTCAAGGACAAATCCCGCATCGTGATGATGTCGGGCCCTTCTTCCAGCGGAAAGACTTCCTCCTCGCTGCGCATCGCCCAGCAGTGCCGTGTGCTCGGTCTTACCCCCAAGGTAATCGAGCTCGACAACTATTTTGTCGACAGGGAGAAGACCCCGCGCGACGAGAACGGCGAATACGACTTCGAGTCGCTCTACGGGATGGATATCGATTTTCTCGGAAAGCAGCTCAACGCCCTGCTTGCAGGCGAGGAGGTGGAACTTCCAAAGTTCAATTTCGTCAAGGGCGTGCGCGAGTTCGACGGCACCACCTTGCGCCTCGGCCCCAATGACATGCTCTTCATGGAAGGGATCCATGCCCTCAATCCAGCCCTTACCCCGTCAGTTGACCAGACAAAGATCTTCCGTATTTACATCTCCGCCCTGTCGGCTCTGCCCGGCGGCGAGAAGGTCCACAATTCCACCACCGACAAGAGGCTTCTGCGCAGGATCGTGCGCGACGCCCGCACGCGCGGCATCTCGCCCGAAGAGACCATCATCCGCTGGCCCTCGGTCAGAAGGGGAGAGACCCTCAATATCTTCCCATATGAGGAAAATGCCGACGTGGTGTTCAACTCCTCCACCCTCTACGACGTTCCCGTCCTGAAGTATTATGCCGAGCCTCTGCTCAAGCAGATAGGCCCGGATTCGCCCGCCTACGAAAAAGCCCATTCGCTGGTGGAGTTCCTCCAAAAAGCCGTAGCGCTCCGTACCGAAGAGATTCAGGCTATCCCCGCGACCTCGATCATGAGGGAGTTCATCGGCGGGCAGATGCTCTATTGACAAA
Source organism: uncultured Bacteroidales bacterium (assembly GCA_946546175.1). Taxonomy (GTDB): domain Bacteria; phylum Bacteroidota; class Bacteroidia; order Bacteroidales; family UBA932; genus Cryptobacteroides. The sequence goes on along the minus strand of CAMNNY010000016.1, from coordinate 4,592 downwards.
ATGGCACTGACCCGCCCGTGGCAGGGCATTTGAAGGATTCAGAGGAAAAGAAGCTTAAGATTTATGGCAAAAAATACGGAAGAAAAGCAGCAGGAGACTGCTGCGGAGCAGTCGCAGACCAAAGAAAAGAAGCAGCGCGGCTCGCAGGATAAGAAGACTATAGAGGAACTGACTGACAAATTGTCCAAGGAACATAACGACTACCTTCGCCTCATGGCGGAGTTCGAGACGTTCCGCAGGCGCAGCGCCGAAGAGAAACTCAATCTTGTCGCCACCGCCGCAGCCGACACCATCAAGGGGCTTCTCCCCGTGCTTGATGACTGCGAGAGGGCCATGCAGATTCTCGAAGGTTCTTCTGACGAGTCCGCAAAGCAGGGAACATCGCTCATCTACGAAAAGCTTAAGGGCTATCTCAAGACCTGCGGTCTGGAGGCCATCCAGGCAAAGGGCGAGAAGTTCGATGTGGATTTCCACGAAGCCGTGACCCAGTTCCCGGCCCCTTCGGAGGATTTGAAGGGCAAGGTTATCGACGTCATACAGACGGGCTACCTGCTCCACGGTAAGGTCATCCGTTATGCCAAGGTCGTAGTAGGAGTATAATTATGGCAGATAAAAGAGATTACTACGAGGTGCTCGGGCTCCAGAAAGGAGCATCCGAAGACGATATCAAGCAGGCCTACCGCAAGGCAGCCCTGAAGTGGCATCCCGACCGCTGGGTCAGCGGAACCGATGCCGAGAAAAAGACGGCCGAGGAGAAATTCAAGGAGGCCTCGGAGGCGTATTCTGTGCTCAGCGACAAAGACAAGCGGGCCAAGTACGACCAGTTTGGATTCGCAGGAGTCGACGGCGCCGGCGCTCAGGACTGGAGTCAAGGCTTCGGCAGCCTCAACGATCTTCTGAACAACCTCTTCGGAGGTGCCTTCGGAGGCGGATTCGGCGGCTTTGGCGGTTTCGGCGGTTTCGGTGGCTTCGGCGGACAGAACGCAGGCCGGACAAAGCAGCGCGGCCGCGATATCCGTACCCGCGTGCACCTTACCCTTGCTGAGATGGCCTCAGGCTGCGTGAAAGAGGTGACACTCGAGCGCAACCGCCCGTGTCCCGACTGCGGAGGCAAGGGCGCCAAGAACTCCTCCGATATCAAGACCTGCCCGACTTGTAAGGGCCAGGGTCAGGTGCAGCACGTCACCAACTCCCTGTTCGGAAGGACTGTCACATACAACGTTTGCCCCCAGTGCGGCGGCGAAGGCGAAATCGTAACCAATCCTTGCCGCACCTGCGGAGGGACCGGCTTAATCCGCAGGAAGGAGACAGTCTCCGTGAAAATCCCCGCCGGAATCGAGGCCGGGATGCAGATAACTATCCGCGGCGAGGGCCACAGCGCTCCCCATAACGGAATCAACGGCGACCTTCTGGTCGTGATCGAGGAGGTGGAAGACACCAACCTCAAGCGCGACGGCAACAACCTCTTCTTCACCAAGATCATCTCCGTGCCTGACGCGATTCTCGGTTGCGAGATTTCAGTCCCTACTCTCGACGGCGAGCAGAAACTCAAACTCGACGCCGGTACCCAGAGCGGCTATGTCACCAAGCTCCGCGGCAAGGGAATGCCTTCGCTCAACGGCTATGGCAGGGGAGACCTTTACGTCAAGGTTTTGGTATGGGTGCCCCGCAAGCTTTCCCGCGACGAGAAAAAGGCTCTCGAAGAGATGCGCTCGAGCGGAAGTTTCACTCCCGATCCGTCCCGCGACGACAAAGCTATCTTCGAAAAAGAGAAAAATATTTTCTAAAAATTTTGGATAGTTTAAGAAAAGTCCTATCTTTGCAGTCCCAATTCGCAGCCTCTCTTTGGACGGTTCAATGACGCTGCACTTTTTAAAGCTTTTTGAAACAATGGACGCAATTAAATTGGTTGAGCAGGCATTTGCTCAGAACAAGGCTGAGAAGTATCCTCAGTTCAAGGCAGGAGATACTATCACAGTCACATACAAGATCAAGGAAGGTGACAAGTTCCGTCTTCAGAACTTCAGGGGACAGGTCATCCAGATCTCGGGAGCCACTCCCTTCACCAGGACATTCACTGTCCGCAAGGTTACCGGCGGTGTAGGAGTTGAGAGGATTTTCCCTTACGAGTCACCCTTCATTGAGAACATTGAACTGAACAAGGTCGGCCACGTACGCCGCGCACGCATCTTCTACCTTCGTAAGCTCTCCGGCAAGAAGGCCCGCATCCGCGAGAAGAAGATGAGCGTCAAGCCTGCCGCAACCGAGGAATAATCGGACAAGCCCTCCGGGGCCCCGAGACCTGGCTCCTTAGCTCAGCTGAATAGAGCATTTGACTACGGATCAAAAGGTCGCAGGTTTGAATCCTGCAGGAGTCACCAGAGCAAAAGCTCGGAAGAACGCTCCGCACGAAAGTGCGGGGCGTTTTTGGTTCGGTCCCGTTGTGAGCTCGCTCACATAAGGGTACGGACCAAAAACGCCCCCGGCGGCTCCGCCGCCGAGCGTTCTGTAGAAGCCTTTGCCGTGACGACGCCCAGGACGAGTCATCGCGCAGCGATGGCTAATCCTGCAGGAGTCACTTCTGAAAAGAGCTAAAATTCTGAAAAATCAGAGTTTTTAGTTCTATTCTTATATCCTAAAGGTGCCGTGCTCGGACCTGGAGAAGACGATGATTGACTGCCTGTATATGCCGGCCTATGCGGGGGGCATCATCGAGGTGGCGAAGGCGCTCTGGATGGCCCGGGAGAAGCTAGACTATGGGAAGCTGCTCTCTTATGCCAAGCGGTTTGATAGCCAGGTGGTAATCAAGCGCCTGGGGTATCTGCTGGACAAACTGGGGTTTGAAACGGAGATTACTGGGCACTTGCGCGAGCTTAGGAGCGCAGCGGTTTCTCCGCTGGATACGGAAGTTCCCAACGAGGGGAAGATTTCCACGAAGTGGAGCATTCGCCAGAATGTTGACATTGAAACAATTATTAACGCAATAAACAATTGATTCTATGATACGGCCTGCTGAGATTCAGAAGAAAGCGAATAAGGAACGTGTGAGGGATACGCAGATAGAGAAGGATTATATCCTTACATGGATTCTCACCGGCGCAAGATAGGCGAGGAAACCGTTCAGAAGTATTTGGGCTATTTATCTTTTGCCATGTTGCTGATCCAAAATATTTTCAGTAACTTGCCACTGTTTATCAGTGAGGTTAGCTGGACATTGACGCATAACCCGAATTGACGGGTGCACATAACGTTATACTCACATTCAAACAGCTTCTTATGAAACAGTATCTATCAGTTCTGACAGTCTCTGCACTGCTTTTAGTGTCCGCCTCAGGAATACTCAAAGCTCAGTCAAACACGATTGCCGTAGATTTAGGCCTGTCTGTCAAATGGGCGTCTTGCAATTTGGGCGCATCAGCTCCCGAAGAATTCGGCGACTACTATGCGTGGGGCGAGACGGAGACAAAGGGGAATTACCGTTTGGAGACCTATAAATGGTGTCAAGGATCCTACAATACGCTTACCAAGTACAACAATGGCAGTTATCACGGCACTGTTGACAACAAGACAGTTTTGGATCCGAAGGACGATGTGGCTCACGTAAAGTTAGGCGGGAGTTGGCGCATGCCGACTAAGGCGGAGTTGGATGAGTTGATGAATAATTGTACTTGGACATGGACAACCCAGAACGGAGCAAGCGGATTCAAGGTTACCGGTTCGAACGGCAACAGCATCTTTCTTCCCGCTGCCGGCTCGAGGAACGGGACCGTCTTCAACTATGTGGCTGAGCACGGCTACTACTGGTCATCGTCTCTCTATACGGACGACCCGAACATCGCATGCACGCTCAGCTTCAACTTCGACAGCGAGTTCGACTTCGAGTTTGACTTCGAACCGTTTGTGGGGAGCAGCTCCTGCTACCGTTACGAAGGGCTCTCTGTTCGTGCTGTCACAAAATAACCGTGCAAACCGAAAGAAGCAGGTTTGCGCTGACGACAGCGCCGTCTCCATTTTGAGCGGCATCCCCTGCGAGAATCCCTTTTTCCTGGCGGCTCTGCCCCCCAAAAAATCCGTGTGAGGTGTGCTTTTTCGGTGACCACCTCACACGCCCAATCTGCCCCAGACCTACCCCTGTGCCCATTTCCCGGAGTGAGGTGTGCCATGAAAAATCACACCTCACACGTTGCGGTCGCACCTAAGACACAAAACCTTATCCCTATATGCACAGGAAGACAGCCCCGGATGCTTTGTGCAAGGACAGAAATCTGTAAACTAAAGCCGAAAGACTCTCTTGTGGCGGAATCCACCACAAGACGCTGATTTATAAGGATATTCCGAAAGGAATTGATACCTTTGTGAGTGAGATGCGCCGATTTGACGTCATACTGTTGCTCTTTCTCTCCTGCACATTATGGGCGCAGGAACCCCGTCTTGTGAATTATTCCGCTGCCGACGGGCTGCCGTCCAATACGGTCTATGCCATCACGCAGGATGCCGACGGTGTACTATGGGTGGGGACGCGAAACGGTCTTGCAAGTTTTGACGGAGTACAATTCAAATCTTGGAAGGAATACGGCAGGGTGAATGCCCTG
>CAMNNY010000015.1 GCA_946546175.1 uncultured Bacteroidales bacterium | reverse complement strand
CCGCCCTTGCCCGAGAAGCGCCTGCCGTTGACAAGCATCGTAAGTCTGCCGTCATCTTCGTTCCAGCTCATCTGCCGGATACCGGCATTGAAGGTGGTCCGGTCGCTCACACGTTTGCCGTCGTAGGCAGTCAGGGCGACTTCGTAGAGATGCTGGGCGCCATAGCCGTTAGGCCACCAGAGCTCGGGATCGTGGACATCGACGGTCGAAGAGAGTTCGCGCGATTCGCCGGGGGCGAGGTTCTCCTTTACCGTGAACGAGTAGCCTCCGAATTTGCCCGTGAAGACTGCCGTGAGTTTTTTCTTCGAATTGTTGGTAACGGTCGCGCCGACGGTGACCTTGGCCCAGGTGGTATCGGGAAGATTGAGTTCGCTCTCGAAGAACGGGTCGCTGAGAGTCAGTTTGCCGGTGGAGGTAAGGTAGACGTCGCCCCAGATCCCTATACCGCGGCCGGGCACGGTCGGAATCCAGTCCCAGCCGATCGTTGGATGGAAGGTGGGATTGTCGGCCCCCAGAATACCTCCGTTGCCGACATGATGCTGGAGGTCGACGGGGTGGACCTCTCCGGGATTGGCATTCGGAATGATCCTTACCGCAAGGTAGTTACGCGCGCGGACTATGTCGGTGATATCGAACTTGGCCCGGGTGAATGCGCCTTCTATCCGGCCGAGCTTGCGGCCGTTGAGCCAGACTTCGGCCTTCCAGTTGATACCGTCGAAATTCAGCCAGACCTTGTCGCCCACCATGGCTCCGGGCACAGCGAATTCGTCGCGATACCAGAACTCGGAGTTGAAATACCCGTCGGGGATCAGGTTGATGTTGTCGTCGTAGGTAGGCTCAGGCACTTCGCCCGCTTCCACGAAACTGGTGAGGACGACCCCTGGGACCTTCGCTTTTAGCCATGAGGTGTCGTCGTAGCGGCGCGTGCTGATCCGCTCGCCGGAATCCTGAACCTCTGATGCTTTCTGTATGGTCCAGCCTTCGCCTCCGAGGTCAAGGCGCGCGTTCTGTTTGGGAGAGAGCGTCATTACAACGAGCAGCGACGCCAGAAGTCTTGAAAGTATCATTCTACGTATTTACCAAGTTTTTGCCAATTGAGATAGCCGTACACGGCCATGCCCACATAGACCGCATAGAGGGCGGACATCCAGTAGAGCCCCTGGGTAATGCAGAGGATAAGAGTCAGCGTATCCGCCACTATCCAGATTATCCAGTTGTCGATATAGGACTGCGCCAGCCACCAGCAACCGACCACGCCAAGGATGCCGATTATGCCGTCCATCACCGGAGCGGGATCTCCAAGAAAGCGCAGAAGTTCGATAAGAGCGGTTCCGCCTATGAGGGTGATAAGGATGCTGACAATATAGACCCGTCTTGATGGTTTTGACAGATGAATCTCGCCCTGATCGACCTTGCGAGAGTCGCGAAGCCACGCATGGATACCCCAGAAGGCCATCAGGATATAGTAAACATTGAGCCCGAAGTTAGCCCAGAGCGAGCCTGCGAAGAAGGTTATTGCCGCCGCTATGCAGCAGAGTATATCGACCGGCCACATCCAGTTGCTCTGCCTGACCTGGAGCCAGACATAGACGAGACCCGAGACGAGAGTGAAGATTTCCAGTATCTTGAGGAGCATAGCACAAATTTAATCGAAATAAATTATCTTTGTTAATTGTTTATGGGAGGAATCGAAAAATATCCGTCACAAGTGCTCCAGGACGCGGTCGACGCCATCAGCTCGCTGCCCGGAGTGGGTTCGCGCAGTGCCCTTCGCCTCGCGCTCAACCTGCTCGGCCGCCCCTCCGAAGAGATCGCCCAGTTTGCCGGCGCCATCGGCAAGCTCGCCACCGACGTGCACTGGTGCAAGCAGTGCATGATGGTCTGTGACGGCGAGATCTGCCCGATCTGCGCCGATTCCCGCCGCGACCACTCCACCGTGTGCGTGGTCGCTAGCGTACGCGACGTGATGAGCATCGAGGCCACCGCCCAGTATTTCGGAGTGTACCACGTCCTCGGCGGCATCATCTCTCCTATCAGCGGAGTCGGCCCGTCAGACCTCAAGATACGCGAACTCGTAGACCGTATCCAAGCCGGTGGCGTAAACGAGGTCATCCTCGCACTCAGCGGCGATGTCGAAGGCGAGACCACCTCATTCTACCTTTACAGGCAGATTGCACCTCTGGGGGTGAAGGTCACCACCCTCGCCCGTGGGCTCGGTTTCGGGGACGATCTCGAGTATGCCGACAGCCTTACTCTCGGCCGCTCAATCGCAGCGCGCCAACCCTTCAAGCCATGATCGATTTCCTTGTTGGTATAGTACTGTTTGCCCTATCGCTTTGTGCAGACAGTTTTGCAGTGTCGCTATGCTCGTCTCTGACGCTGCGAAGGATTTCGTTCGGTTCCGTAGCCAGAGTGGCCATCGTATTTGCGCTTATCCACACGGGATTCTTCGTGGGCGGATTCGCTTTCGGGCATCTTTTCGCAGGGCTTGTTGAGAAGGTCGCGCGCATCGTCGGCTTTGCCCTGTTGCTCTACGTAGGAATCTCCATGATTATCGAGGGCTTCCACGTGGAGCGCGAAGTCCGCGACCTGAACGTTTTCCGCAACCTGATTCTTGGCGGAATCGCTACCAGCATCGACGCTCTTGCTGTAGGAGTTTCGCTTTGCATGGCCGGGCAGGCTGCCCGGATTGCCGTATCCCAGTCTGTTGCAATTTTCGTCTGCACAATCTTGTCGGTGGCTCTGGGCATTATCGGAGGCCGGAAGATAGGCGATAAAGCAGGAGTTTGGGCCACCACAATCGGCGGACTCGTGCTGATTGTTATAGGAATAGGGCTATTTTTCTGATCGACTGTATTGTCTTTTTTAAGAAAATAACTACATTTGCCGCGCCGGACTTCTCCGTGTAGTCCGACTAACCCGTAAGTTGAACCCCTTCCGACAAAATGCCGGGAACAAGCAGGAAGGCAAATGATCAGAATTTTCTACAGACAAGGTAAGGACATAATCCTTACGCAGTCCCAAACGGAGTTTGCTGCTATCGGCAAAGAAAACGTCCTCTGGATAGATCTCCAGGATCCCACTGGAGAAGAAAAAAGAGCGACGGAAGATTTCATCGGCACCAAGATCCAAAACCGCGGACAGGCGGAAGAGATTGAGACTTCGTCCCGTTTCTACGAGACGGAAGGTTTCATATTCGCCAACACCAACTTCCTCTCCCCTACCGGAGACGAAATGTCCATGGATCCGGTTTCTTTCATCCTCTCGAAGCACACTCTGGTCACGCTCCGAGAGATCCCTATCCGAAGCTTCAACCTGCTCGGCAACAAGATTCAGGCGCGCCCTGACCTCTATGTCGACGGTTTCAACGTATTCGTGGAGATTATCGACAAGAGGGTCGACCTCGACGCCGATATCGTCGAGCTCGTCTCTCAGGACACCGGCCAGTTCAGCAAGAGGATCAACCAGCAGGAAGACATCAACGAAGAGTTCCTCCTCGATATCAATCAGTTGCAGGAAAACGCCATGCTTATCCGCGAAAATGTCGTCGATAAGCAGAGAATCCTCGGCAATGTCCTGAAGAGCGACCTCTTTCCCGACACTCTCGACAAGAAGTTCGGCGTCATCCTTCAGGATATCGCTTCACTGATTAACCATATCAACTTCACTTTCGAGCGTCTCGAATACCTCCAGGACACTGTAGTCGGTATGATCAACCTGGAGCAGAACCGCATCATGAAGACCTTCACGCTCATCTCCCTGCTGCTGATGCCGGCGACCCTCATCGCCAGCTTCTACGGCATGAACGTA
>CAMNNY010000014.1 GCA_946546175.1 uncultured Bacteroidales bacterium | reverse complement strand
CCCGCCATCTCGGCGATCCTTGCGCCCCAGATGCCGGCGGCATTGACCGTGTAGTGGGCCCTCACGGACTTAATCTCTCCTGTATGGACATTGCGGATCTTCACTCCGGTCACGGTCACCCGCTCCTTGATGAACTCCACTACCTCCCATCCCGTAAGGATATCGGCGCCGTGAAGCCGCGCGTCGAGCACGTTCAGGGCTACGAGCCTGAAGGGGTCGACCGACGCGTCGGGCACCTTGACGGCGCCGATGATCTCGGGATTGACCGCGGGCTCCATCCTTAGGGCCTCTTTGGGGTCGAGCACCTCGGCTTTGATACCGGCCTGTCTGCAGCTCTCGACGAACTTTGCCTGGTAGGCAAGGTCATCTTCGGGGAGCGTGATGAAAAGACCTTCGGTCTGCTCGACGCAGGCGGATGCTATTTTTCTTAGGATCAGATTTTCGCCGATACATTCGGCGGCGGATTCACGGTCGTTGACTGCGTAACGGGCACCGCTGTGCAGAAGGCCGTGGTTACGGCCGGATGCGCCGTCGGCGATATCGTTGCGCTCAATCAGGACGGTCCGCAGGCCGCGCAGCGCACAGTCGCGGGCAGTACCCGCACCAGTCGCGCCTCCGCCTATGATTATTACATCATATTCCATTTTCATAGTCCACAAATATAACAATTTGCGCGGACTATTCCCATTCCCGGGGCTCCCTATTTAAGAAAAACGAAGAAAACGGCAAGCACGAGGCAGACGAAAGCGGCGATGTGGTTCCACTGCAGGGGCTGGCCCTTAAAGACGAAAAGGATGATGATGGTGAAAACGGTGAGTGAAATCACTTCCTGAATCACCTTGAGCTGCATGAGGTTGAAAGGGCCGCCGTTGTCGATGAAGCCGATACGGTTGGCCGGCACGGTGAGGCAGTACTCGAAGAATGCTATCCCCCACGAAAACAGGATCACAAGGATGAGCGGCCAGTCTGTCGATATCTTCATCTGGCTGAGTTTGAGATGCCCGTACCATGCAAACGTCATGAACACGTTCGAGAAAATGAGCATCACGATAGTCTTGAGTCCTTGCATAACTGTGCGAATTTCGGGCTGCAAAGCTACTAAATATTTAGTATCTTTGGGCCATGTTTTTAACGAAATTTCCCAGAGTCGCCGCTGCGGTCTTCTGCGCATTCGCCCTTTGCTGCTGCGGCGGCAGGCCGGGCGGAGCGTCCAAGGCCGGCTCGCAGGCCGTCTCAAAGCAGGCGGAACTCTCCATCCCCACTCCCCCCGCGATGATGACAGACCCTGAGGAGCGTGCCCAGTATGTGCTCGAGAACTTCTGGCAGAACCTCAGTCCCCAGACCGACAGCATCGCGCTGGAGCAGGCTTTCGCCAACTGGTGCGCCCTTACCGAATACTCTTCGCGCAAAGTAGCCGAGAAGTCCCTTCTGAGCGCCTACGACAAAGATCCGGTGCGAGTCCTCGATATAGCCCGCCGCTACCTCTACGACCCCAATTCACCCTATCGCGACGAAGACTTCTTCGGAGCGCTCGCCTCTCATATCGACACGCCGGAGTACCGGACCATAGCCGAGCTTTGCTCGCGGGGCGCCATCGGGACCAAGGCGGCCGATTTCGTCTTTGAAGACTCCCGCGGCAGGCGTCACAATCTCTACGATGTGCGCGCGCCCTACACCATACTGTTTTTCAGCAATCCGGGCTGCCATGCATGTCAGGAGATAATAGGTCAACTTTCCGCCCTTGGCGAGGCCATCGACCGCGGTCTGGTCGCCGTGGTCAACATCTACATCGACGAGGATTTCGAGGCATGGCGTGAGTACCTGCCCAACTACCCTGCAAACTGGCTCACCGGTTTCGACCCTCTGATGGTCCTTCGCGACGGCGAGTCTTACAACATCAGGGCTATTCCGTCGGTATACCTGCTCGGCTCCGACAAGACGGTTATTCTCAAAGACACTCCCACAGAGCGCCTTCTCGGCTATTTGCAAACACACTTACAATGACACCATACATCCACCACGTCAAATACTACGAATGCGACAGGATGGGAATCGTCCACCACTCCAACTACGCCCGTTTCATGGAAGAAGCCCGCTGCGACCTTCTCGAGCAGCTCGGCTATCCATTCAACAAGATGGAAGAAGAGGGCATAGTCTCCCCTGTCGTCAGCCTCTCGATAGACTTCAAGAAACCCACCACCTTCCCCGACGCAATCGAAATCAGCGTCGCTGTAAAGGAGATGAGCCCCCTGAAAATCACTTTCGGATACACGATGAAAGTAGGCGGAGCGCTCTGCATCCGCGCCACCAGCACCCACTGCTTCCTCGACAGTACGGGCCGCCCGGTCGCCTATGCCGACCGCTGGCCCGACCTCACCGCCAAACTCACGGCGCTGATCAAATAGACATCTTGTAGGAGCGCCTACGCATATAGAACTGCGGATTGTAGGGCTCGAAGATGTTCATTACCTTGTAGTTGTTCTCGAGCTGAGGGTTGTTGAGCATCAGCTTGATGCCGCGCTTCATGCAGCCCTCGTGGATGAACTTGAACATGGGGGCGAAAGCTCCCTTGTTCTGGTAGTCGGGGTGCACACCGATCATCAGAGCCTCGAGCAGGTCGTTCTTGCCCTTGAGTGCCTTGATCACCGGGATCCAGCCGAACGGGAAGAGCTTGCCTCCGTTTTTCTGGAACGCCTTGGAGGGTGAAGGTACGCAGATTGCGAATCCGGCGATGTTGTCGTCGTTGTCGACGAGGATTCCGAGGAAGTCGGGGTCCATCATCGAGCCGAAAGCCTTCACGTAGCCAGCTATCTGCCCGTCGGTGAGCGGAGTAAACTCGTAGAGGGGCGCGAAGCTTTCGTTGTACATCTTGAATAGCCTTACACCGTATTTTTTGACAGTGCGGCTGACGTTTTTGTCCCTGACCATATGAAGGCCGTAACGCCTCTCAACGAGGTCCGCCGCCTGGTAGATTTTTTCCACCTCATCGGGGATTTCGATGCTTCTCTGCACCCAGTCGATGTCCTTCGACAGACCGGCTTTTTCGAGGTGCGGCCCGTAGTAGTCGTAGTTGTAGATGGTCGTGAAGGGCGAAAGCCTGTCGAAGCCCTCGACCAAGAGCCCTTCCTTGTCCATGTCGGCGAAGCCGAGGGGACCCACCATTTCCGTGAAGCCCTGCTCGCGGCCCCACTGAGCCACTGTATCAATCAGAGCCTTGGCTACTTCCGCGTCGTCGATAAAGTCTATCCAGCCGAAGCGGACCTGATTCTTGCCCCAGTTCTTG
>CAMNNY010000013.1 GCA_946546175.1 uncultured Bacteroidales bacterium | reverse complement strand
ACTCGGCGGTGCGGGCCATACGGTCAGCCGTAAGGGCTGCGCGAGGGATCTCGATCATGGTACCGAAATGGTAGTCGATAGCCTGGCGGGTCTGAGCCTCAACCTCGAGGCGGATCTTCTCGCAGTGGCTCTTCTGGAACTCAAGCTCGCGGGCGGACACGGTCACAGGGATCATGATCTCGGGCTTAGGGTTGAGTCCTTCTGCCTTGAGCTCAGCGGTAGCCGTGAAGATAGCACGGTACTGGGTCTCGGCGATAAGAGGATATGTGACGTGGAGACGGACTCCGCGGTGACCCATCATAGGGTTGACCTCGTGGAGGCTCTCGCCGCGCTTGTCGACTTCGTCAACGCTGATGCCAAGATCCCTGGCGAGCTCTGCCCTCTTGTCCTCGGACTTCGGGACGAACTCGTGGAGAGGCGGATCGAGCAGACGGAAGACAACCGGCTTGCCATCCATGATCTTGAGGGTGGCCTTGACGGAAGCCTTGATGAAAGGCTCGAGCTCTGCGAGGGCGGCAACGCGCTCCTTCTCAGTCTCGCACATGATCATCTTGCGGAGTTTTGCAAGAGGAGTCTCGCTGTTCTTGCCGTAGAACATGTGCTCGATACGGAAGAGGCCGATACCCTCGGCGCCGAAGCTGAGTGCGCGCTGTGCGTCCTCAGGGGTGTCGGCGTTGGTGCGGATACCGAGACGGCGATACTTGTCGACGATATTCATGAAGCGGATGAACAGAGGGTTCTCCGAAGCGTCCATGGTCTCGATCTTGGCTGCATAGACAGCGCCCTTCGCTCCGTTGAGAGAGAACCAGTCGCCCTCTTTGTAGACGGCATCGCTTCCCTCGAAGCTTACGGTCTTGTTCTCGAAGTCGATCTTCATGGCCTCGCAGCCCACGATGCAGCACTTGCCCCATCCGCGTGCGACGAGCGCAGCGTGGGAGGTCATACCTCCGCGGGTGGTGAGAATACCTGCCGAAGCGCGCATACCCTCGATATCCTCGGGAGATGTCTCCTCACGGATGAGGATGACGGGCTTCTTCTTGGCAGCAGCATCCATTGCGGCCTCGGAAGTGAAGACGATGGTACCTACTGCTCCACCCGGAGATGCGGGAAGACCCTTGGCGATAACCTGAGCCTTCTTCTCGGATGCAGGATCGAGAATAGGGTGAAGGATCTCGTCGAGCTGGACGGGAGAGACGCGCATGACTGCGGTCTTCTCATCGATCATGCCCTCGTCGAGCATGTCCATTGCCATCTGGAGAGCGGCGATACCGGTGCGCTTGCCGATACGGCACTGGAGCATGTAGAGTTTCTTGTCCTGGATGGTGAACTCGATGTCCTGCATGTCGTGGAAGTGCTCCTCGAGACGCTTGCGGATACCGTCGAGCTCGGCGTAGACCTCGGGCATGGCTTTCTCGAGGCTCTCGAGATGCTTGTTGTGTTCGGTCTTGGTGGCCTCGTTAAGAGGGTTGGGGGTACGGATACCGGCAACCACATCCTCGCCCTGGGCGTTGATGAGCCACTCGCCGTAGAACTTGTTGTCTCCGCTGGCAGGGTTGCGGCTGAATGCCACACCTGTTGCGGAAGTATTGCCCATGTTGCCGAATACCATCGACTGGACGTTGACTGCGGTGCCCCAATCATCGGGAATCTTCTCGATGCGGCGGTAAGCGATTGCACGCTTTCCGTTCCAGCTCTTGAAGACGCCGCCGATCGAGCCCCAAAGCTGAGCCTTCGCATCGTCCGGGAATTCAACACCAAGAACTTCCTTGATACGGACCTTGAATGCTTCAGCAAGCTCTTTGAGCTCTTCTGCTGTGATATCGGTGTCGAGCTTGTATCCCTTGGCTGCCTTGAGGTCGGCCATCATGCGGTCGAGCTGCTGGCGGATGCCCTGGCCGTCTTCGGGTTCGATGCCTTCTGCCTTCTCCATGACGACGTCGGAGTACATCATGATGAGACGGCGGTATGCGTCGTAGACGAAGCGGGGGTTGCCGGTCTTCTCGATGAGTCCGGGGATGGTCTCAGAGCAGAGTCCGATATTGAGGATGGTGTCCATCATACCGGGCATCGAGCTGCGTGCGCCTGAGCGGCAGCTGACCAGAAGAGGATTCTTCGGGTCGCCGAACTTCATACCCATGAGCTTCTCGGTAGCGGCAAGAGCCTCGGCAACTTCTGCCTTGAGTTCTTCCGAATAACCGCCGCCCAGAGCGTAATACTCAGCACAGCACTCAGTGGTGATAGTGAATCCTGCGGGAACAGGCATTCCGAGCCTGCTCATCTCAGCAAGGTTGGCTCCCTTACCACCAAGGAGCTCTCTCATAGTGCCATCGCCCTCGGCGGTCTTACCACCAAAACGATAGACTCTCTTTTTAGTTTCTGCCATAATTGTTTGTATACGTTGTTGTTTTAGTTTCTTTTAAGAGCCCGCGAATTTACGAATAATTTGGTTAACTAGCAAAACTCATCGGACAAGCGACTCGAGGATACTGCCAATAGCCGGTCTGCCGCTCCAGCTCAGCCTCAGGCCGCGCTTCTTCGAAGGATGACCAAGCGGGAAATACATCACATCCTGGAGGATGAACTCGGCATCTATGTAATCGAAGTCGGAGTCGCGAATCTGGAATACCACGCCGGGAATCTCGCCGAAAAGCAGCTGCACGGCGTTCGAGCCGGGATACGCCCTGCGAAGGTCGGAAAGGTCGAGGTCTGCCCCCACGCCCTTTGCGCACATGCCGTCGAGCGCTAGCATCAGTCCGCCGGGGCCTGCCGTCGCGCCTGCGAGGGCAACGCGGTCTTCGACGAGTTCGCGGACTACCTCGTAGCAGTCAATGAGATAGTCGGGGCTGTCCACTTGCGGGCATACTCCCCCGCGGAGGCCGAGCGAGTGTGCGAGCCGACTTCCGCCAAGGCGAAACTCTTCGGTGTCGAAGGGCACATACACTATCCAGCTTTCAGGATCGGGGTCGAAGGTTGCGGGAATGGCCCTGCCTGCGGCCTGGGGCACCATCATCTCGATTTCGGGACTGCCTTCGCGGCAATCTGTTTTCGTGAAACCCACGTCGAGGATGTCGGCGAATTCGCTTACCGCCCTGACGCTTTCGTAGAAAGCCGACATACTGCCTATACCTTCGTCGCGCCAGTGCCAGCAGGCTTCCACCGAGAGTTCCGGCAAGGTAAAATGTCCGTTGGACCAGATTGCGTCGGTGAGCACATTTGCGAGGCGCCCCCTGCTGTAGGGGCCGGCAAATGGGAACTGCAACTCAGCTGCGGTTTTCTTTACGGCTTTGAGATAGTCGGAGATCTTGCTTTCGTCGAAATCATACGAGAGGATAGCCGGATCGACAGTCTCATCCACTATGGGCTCTCCTGCTTGCGGAGGATCGTGACGCCCCAGCATCTGGGCCGGGGTCAGTTCCATGGGAACGCCGTCAATGACGAATCGGGAATCGAATAGCTTGTTCAACTGATTTAGTACTAAAAATCGCGTAAAAATAGTTATTTTTGATTTCGTATGCAATACGATAAGAAGATACAGGAAATTTTTGCGCGCCATCCAAGCGTGCAGGTTTCGGGGTTCTCGGGGCGCAGCTACAAGGCAGGGATCGATTCGATGCTCGCTTTCGACGCCGTCCTGGGAAGCCCGTGGAAATCTTATCGATGCATTCACGTAGCCGGCACCAACGGCAAGGGCTCTGTGAGCTCGATGCTCGCCGCCTCGCTCGCCGCTTCCGGCCTTCGCGTCGGGCTCTACACGTCCCCGCACCTTCTGGATTTTCGCGAAAGAATAAAGGTCATTGAACCAGGCGGCTGTCCGGCGGGCGAGACATCGACGTTTTCCATGTCAGTGGCTCCACCGACCCTCATCGATAAAGAGGCGGTAATGGAGTTCCTGGAACACTACGAGAAGGAGATTGAGAGTCTGTCGTTTTTCGAAATCACCACCGGGATGGCATTCTGGTGGTTCGAGAGGCAGAAAGTCGATGTGGCGGTGATTGAGGTGGGACTGGGCGGAAGGCTCGACAGCACCAATGTGCTTACCCCCGTGCTGTCTGTCGTGACGAGCATCGGGCTCGACCATTGCGCCATGTTGGGCGACACCAGGCCGCAGATTGCCCTGGAGAAGGCCGGCATCTTCAAGAGTGGCGTACCCGCGCTGGTCTGGGGGCACGATCCGGAGACCGACCCCGTTTTTCGCGCATACGCCTCCGAAATTGGCGCGCCGCTGTATTTTGCGGATGAGATTTGCGCCGACTCCGACGACATTAATCCCGACGGAATGGATCTTCGCGGGGAATACCAAAGTCTCAACGTCCGGACGGTACTGGCCGCCCTGTCGCTTCTGGAGGTCGCTCCCTGTCTCGAGGCCCTCCGCCACACCGCCACCATCACGGGGCTTCGCGGCCGCTGGGAGATTCTCAGCGAGCGCCCAACCGTCATCTGCGACATCGGCCACAACCCCCCGGCCCTGGCATGGAACTTCCGCCAGCTTGAAAAAATGGTTTCTTCAGACGGCACTTCCACCGATTCCTGCGGGAAGCGCGGATCGGCAGAAGATGCCTCGACACCCGATTCCATTCCCGCGGAGATTTCGGCAAACAGATTGATAATTGTCTACGGCATCATGGCTGACAAGGCGCTGGACGACATCGCCCCGCTGATGCCCGCCGGGGCACGCTACATCCTCTGCGCGCCCGACACCCCGCGCGCCCTTCCGGCCGAGATCTTGCAAACCCGCCTTCAGGCACTCCGCCCCGACCTTAGTTTCGAGACCTCCCCAAGTGTTGCCGAGGCCGTACGCACAGCCCTCCGCCTCGCCGCCCCCGATACTATTATCTACATAGGCGGCAGCACCTTCGTCGTCGCCGAAGCTCTACCCCTATTCTGACCCCTGTTGTCATTCCCGACTCGCACAGGAATCTCACCGGCCACACCAGCCGCGCCTCGGCGCGGCGCGATCTGGCGCAGTTTCTCCCCTGCTGGTTCAGGACCGTGCTTACCACCCCTCCACAATGGGGCGGTAGGACCGTTTTAGGCTGTTTTTCGTGCCAACCACCCACCAGCATGATCTGCGCCCCAAAAGTTGGACACAAAAAGAAGGTAAATGAAGAAAAACGAGAATTACACGAAGTATGTCCAAGCAATGCATCTAATGGACGCTGGCATGTCAGCCAAGTATGTGTGTAAGAATCTGGGCATTGGATACTCAACCATAA
>CAMNNY010000012.1 GCA_946546175.1 uncultured Bacteroidales bacterium | reverse complement strand
CCCCCGCCATAACCAGGGCGGAGGCCTAACGAACCGGCCGCTCGATACCTCGCGGCCTCAGAGGCCCTGGACGCCGCGCCGGGGCGCGGCTGGCGGCCGGAAAGATTCCCAGACAGGTCGGACATGACCAAAAGGACTGGCAGGGCAAAACGAAGGGCGAGTAAGACGGGAGGAGGGAAAGAGAAGGAAGAGAAAAAAAATAAAAAGAGGTGCTTTATTCAAGCACCTCTCCGTCAGGGTTTAAGAATTCGTACTGGAGGATGGAGTTGTCGGTCGACTCGACGACCTTCAAACGGCATTTGTACTTGCGTCTCCACTTGACGACGAAGGAGTTCATCAGGCCCCTCGTGAGGTATGCGCCCAGAATGGGGCTGACCCTGAGGGTAAGATTGCCCAGACCCTTGTCGGTGACATAGTAGGCGAGCTGACGCTCGACTTGCTCGTCGATAACCACCGTAGAAGCTATCTTGCCCGTGCCGTGGCAGAGGGGGCACTGCTCCGTGGTGTTAATCTCTGTTACGGGGCGGATTCTCTGACGGGTGATCTGCATCAGACCGAACTTCGTCAGAGGGAGCACGTTGTGCTTAGCCCTGTCGGATTCCATGAGGCTCACCATATACTTGTAGAGTTCATTGCGGTGCTCTGCAGTATCCATGTCAATGAAATCCACGATGATGATTCCGCCCATATCGCGAAGCCTGAGCTGACGTGCGATTTCTTCCGCAGCTATCTTGTTGACCTCGAAGGTGTTTTCTTCGTGGTCGTTGGTCTTGGCGCGGATACCGCTGTTGACGTCAATTACATTCAGGGCTTCTGTCGTTTCGATCACAAGGTACGCCCCTTGTTTCATGGGAACTACCTTGCCGAACGAACTCTTAATCTGGCGTGTAACCTCAAAATGATCGAAAATAGGCTCCTTGCCTTCGTAGAGCTTTACTATCTTCTCCTGCTCGGGAGAGATAAGCGAGATGTACTTCCTCGTCTCTTCATAGACAGTCGGATCATCCACATAGACATTGGCAAAAGAGTCGTTGAGAAGGTCGCGAAGCACGGTAGTGGTCTTGGAGTACTCTGTAAAGAGCAGCCCCACCGTCTTGTCCGTCGCGATCCTCTTCCACGAGTCTTCCCACTTCTGGATGAGTGACTTGGCCTCGCCGACGAGAGCGGCGGCGCCGATGCCTTCAGACGCCGTGCGGATAATGGCGCCGTAGTTGCGGGGAAGGATGCTTCTTACGAGGGTCTCGAGCCTCTTGCGCTCTTCTTTCGAAGAGATTCTTTGGGAAACGCTCACCTTCTGTGCGAAGGGAAGCAGTACAATGTTTCGTCCTGCCAGCGAAATCTCAGCAGTCAGCCTGGAGCCTTTGGTCGAAATCGGTTCTTTGACAATCTGGCAGATTATCATCTGACCTACCGACAGCACATTCTCGATACGGCCCTCCTTCTCGAGGGCGGGGCCGATCTGGGTATGGGCATAGAGGGTCTTGAGATCGGTGTTGGCGTTGGATTTCTTCACGAAGGAATCGAACGCCCCGAAGTAAAGACCCAGATCGAGGTAGTGGATGAACGCCTCTTTACTGTCTCCGATATCGACGAAAGCAGCATTCAGCGCGGGAAGGATCTTCTTGACTTTGCCAAGAAATACGTCCCCCACCGAATAGCTGTGGCCCTGGCTTGACTCTCTGTTGTACTCGATCAGCCTATGGTTTTCCATAAGCGCGAGCTTAACCTCGGTGCGGCCTACAGAGACTACCAGGTCTTTTTCTGATCTTTCGTTATCCATAAACAAAACAAAAAAGGCCCTTCGGATCTCCCGAGGACCTAATGCGACTCAGAAGAAATTATTTCTTCTTATGCCTGTTCTTGCGCAAACGTTTTTTACGCTTGTGCGTCGCCATCTTGTGACGCTTATGCTTCTTTCCGTTGGGCATATTATAATGAATTTAAAATTATTTGTTCATTACCTTCTCGATGAAGCTGTCAGCGGGCTTGAAAGCGGGGATGTCGTGCGCAGGGATCACGATAGTAGTCTTTTTCGTGATGTCGCGAGCGGTCTTCTCGGCGCGATGCTTAACGATAAAGCTGCCGAAACCACGGAGATACACGTTTTCGTCCTTGGAAACAGATTCGATAACTGTCTCCATAAATCCTTCAATAACTGCCTGCACCGCTGTCTTCTCAAGGCCGGTGTTTTTGGCGATCTTGTTTACGATGTCTGCCTTTGTCATCTTTGTAAATATCTAATAACTAACTTTTTGTATTGCCAAAAATTTCGGACTGCAAAAATAGAGTTATTTTTTTAGAAATCAAATATAGAAATGTAAATTTGTCAGCACATTTTCTTGGCACGGTGATTGACCATACAGAAGAGAATTATTGTTTACTGACATTTTGACAGATTTATATGATAAAAGACAAGGACTTTCTCTCGCAGAACGCAGCAGAGGTTAACATAATCCCGGTAATGCAGGGAGACAGCATGCCCAAGGTAAGCGACAGCGACCTTCCCTCCAGTCTGCCGATTCTTGCCCTTCGCGGCGCGGTGCTCTTCCCGGGCACTATTTATCCTATTACTATAGGCCGCGAGAAATCCATTAAGCTCATACAGGATGCCGAGAAGCACGACTACTTCATCGGCGCGGTTCCCCAGATCGATCCCGCGGTCGAAGAGCCTCTCGAGAACGACCTCTACCAGTACGGTACCGTAGCCAAGATCCTCAAGACCCTCGAGATGCCCGACGGCACCATCACCGCTATCCTTCAGGGCATCAAGCGCCTTGAGGTGCAGTACGTGATGGACTACGACCCCTACATCACCGCCCAGGTCCGCTACCTCGACGACGTGATCACCAAGGAGAATTCCGACGACGTGAAGGGGCTCGCCTCCATGCTCAAGGAGAAGGCTTCGCAGATCATAAGTTCGAGCAATTTCGCCCCCAAGGAGTCGATAGCGGCGCTTCGCACCATCGAAAACTTCGCGTTCCTCGTGAACTTCATCGCCACCACGGTGGAGGTTGAAAACTTCACGGAGAAGATGGGCCTCCTTCAGTATGACGATGTCAGGGCAAGGGCCATGAAGCTCCTCGTGATACTCGACGCCCAGCTTCAGCTCTCCAACATCAAGAACGA
>CAMNNY010000011.1 GCA_946546175.1 uncultured Bacteroidales bacterium | reverse complement strand
TATCACCAACGCAGAAATAAAGGAAGAGAAAATCATCAGCGCCCGCCGCTACCACACCGTCTACGAAGTCAAGAACGGCGAAGGGCCGCACCCGCTGAAGACCCCCCAGGGCTGGCTGCATCTCGCCCACGGCGTGCGCGGCTGCGCCAGCGGACTCCGCTATGTGCTCTACATGTATATGACCGCGCTCAACGATCCGTCCCGCGTAATCGCATGGCCCTCAGGCTTTTTCATCGCTCCGGACGGAGAAGAATACGTCGGCGACGTGATGAATGTCGCGTTCTCCAACGGCTGGATAGAGGATCCCGACGGCAAGGTGTTTATCTACTACGCCTCATCCGACACCCGCATGCACGTAGCGACTTCCAGCATCGAGCGGCTCGTAGACTACTGTCTCAACACCGAGCCCGACGGCGGTCGCACAGGACTCACGGTAGAAAGAATCAACAGACTTATCGATAAGAACAATGGCTAAAGTTAAACTCTCTGAAAAAATCGGATACGCACTCGGCGATGCCGCAGCCGGCGGCATTACCTGGAAAGTAATGTCCATCGCATTCCCTCTTTTCTTCACGAATATATTCGGCCTCACGGTCGCTGACGCCGCTACCCTGATGCTGGTCGCACGCCTTTTCGACGTCATCACCGACCCGCTGATGGGGGCGCTTGCCGACCGCACCCAGTCGCGATGGGGCACCTACCGGCCGTGGCTCATCTTCGGGGCGATTCCCCTTGGCGTAGTGTTCGCACTGCTGCTCTACACACCCGACTTCGGGCTTACCGGCAAACGAATCTGGGCCTATTCGCTCTACCTGTTGATGATGGCCGTTTACACCGCCGTCAACGTGCCTTACGGTTCGCTTCTCGGAGTGATGACCGACGATGACAACGAGAAGAATCAGTTCTCGTCGTTCCGCATGGTCGGCGCCTATGCTATGGGATTCGTGACTTTGCTCTCCTTCCCCTACCTCCAGAAAATGATAGGCGGCACTCCCGTTCACCAGTATTCCACGCTTGGAGTCATCCTGGGAGGACTTGCCGCTCTGGGCACCCTCGCCTGCGGACTTCTCACCAAAGAGCGTCTCAAGCCGGTACGGGCCGAGAAGTTCTCCCTGAAGCCGTTTGCCGACCTGTTCCGCAACAAGCCCTGGATCTACCTTACCCTTATCGGAATCTGCACCAACTTCTTCAACGGATTCCGCTACGCAGTGGCCGGTTACCTTCTCGAATACTGCCTCCACGGCGATGTCACGGTCAATGGCCTGATCATCAACTACACCGTCTTCATGACCTTCGGAGAGGTCACCTGCATGATCTTCGGCGGCGTCGCTCCGGCGTTCACCAAATGGGTGGGGTCGAAGAAGAAGGCGTTCGGATGGGCCGCAATCATCTGCGCAGTCACATCTATCGCGTTCTTCTTCATTCCGATGGACCCGAAGTACATCTGGGTAATGATCGCAATGGTTATCCTCACCTCCATCGGTATCGGCATCTATTCTCCGCTGCTCTGGTCGATGTACGCGGACGTTGCCGACTTTGCAACCGAGAAGAACGGTACTTCCTCTACCGGCCTTATCTTCTCTTCCGGCACTATGGCCCAGAAGTTCGGCTCAGCCATCTCCGGCGCTCTCGTTGCAATGTTCCTCGGAATTGCCGGCTTTGTCTCGGGGTCGGATCCCGTCACAGGCCAGACAGTTGTGACCATCGCCAACGAGGCCTCCGTCCAGCAGATGATCTGGTCGCTGTTCTCTCTTTTCCCCGCAGCGATCGCCCTTTTGATTCTGCTTCTCCTCCGGCTTTACCCCATCAACAAATAGTTAGTAGATTATCTTTATGAAGAAGCATTTCGTAATTATCGCGGCGCTGCTCTGTTCTCTGAGCCTATCCGCACAGACTTCTCCCCTCGATGTCCAGGAGCTGACCCTTTCCAACGGGATGCAGGTGTGGCTCAACCGCGACGCCTCGCAGCCTAAGGTCTACGGCGCAGTTGTCGTCAAAGCCGGAGGCAAGGATTGCCCCGACACCGGTCTTGCCCACTACCTCGAGCATCTCCTCTTCAAGGGAACCACCGAGATGGGCACGGTCGACTACGAAGCCGAGAAGGTATGGCTCGACTCGATTGCACTGTGCTACAACCGTCTCGCTGAGACCAAGGACGACAGCACCCGCTTCGTGATCCAGAAGGAGATCAACCGCCTGAGCATCAAGGCTGCCGATTACGCCATTCCCAACGAATTCGACCTTCTGACCGCCCGCTTCGGCGGCACCGGCCTCAACGCTGCGACCTCCTACGACTATACCTTCTACTACAATACTTTCTCGCCTCAGTACATGGCCCAGTGGTGCGAACTCAACAGCCACCGCATGCTTCAGCCGGTCTTCCGCCTCTTCCAGGGCGAACTTGAGACCGTCTACGAAGAGAAGAACCGCTCTGCCGACAACACCATGCAGGCGCCGCTCTTCGAGATGATCCGCATCTTCTCCGAGGGCAGCCCCTACAGCTACGAAGTCATCGGCAGCACCGAGAACCTCAAGAATCCGCGTCTCGGTGAGATGATGGACTTCTTCAAGAAGTACTACGTAGGGAACAACATGGGACTTATCCTCTCCGGCGACATAGGCGAGACTGAGAGCCTCATTCCGCTGCTGGAGAGCACATTTGCCCGTATTCCCAAGGGCGAGACGGTCGTCAAGGAGCCTGTCAGAGTACCCCTTATCAAGGGGTCTCGCAATGTCAAGATCAAAGCCGAGATTCCTCTCGTCAAAATTGCGGTCTACGGCTTTAACGGCCCCAAGGACGGCGATCCCGACGCACCCGTGCTCGACCTCGCGACTTCGCTCCTCAGTAACAGCTTCTCCTCCGGCCTTCTGGATTCGCTGATCACCAACCATAAGGTGCTGATGGCAGGTGCCTCCCGCGTGCCCCTCTTCGGAGAGATGGGCATCGCCGGCTATATGGTCATCCCGTCGATTCCCTTCGGCTCGCTGCCCAAGGCAGAGAAACTCGTGCGTGAGCAGGTCGAAAAGATCAAGGCCGGACAGTTCTCCGACGCCGACCTCGAGGCGCTCAAACTCGAAGCCGCCAGAAACGCCCTTCTCGCTACCGAGACCATCGACGCCCGCTCATCTCTGATGGTAGACGTGATGACCCAGAACCGCAACTGGGCCGAGTATCTCGCAGAGGTGGATGCCATCCGCTCCATTACCCGCGAAGATGTGGTCAGGGTTGCCAATAAGTACTTCGGCGACGACTATATCCGTTTCGAAAAGGTAAACGGCACATATCCCAAAGACAAGGTCGCAGCTCCCAAGTTCGACCCCATCGTTCCCAAGCACGCAGGAGAGAAGTCTGAGTACGCCAAGAGACTCGAGGCGATGCCTGTCGCAGAGGTTGAACCGAGGCTTCTCGATTTCGACCGTGACGTCGAGCGCATGAAACTCACGGACGGAGTCAGCCTCCTCTACAAGAAGAACGAACTCAACGACATCTTCAGCCTCGAGATCATAGTCGACGAAGGTTCGGTCGAAGATCCCCTCATCCCCCAGGTGGCAAGCTACGTAGGCACGCTCGGCACCGATTCGCTCTCTATCCAGCAGCTCTCGAAGGCATGGCAGCACCTCGGCACCAACTTCGAAGTGTCGAGCGGCAACCACAACTTCAGCATAAGCCTGATGGGCTTCGACGAGTATCTCGAGCCTTCGCTGAAGCTTCTCCGCCATTTCGAGGAGCACATCTCTGCAGACAAGGCAAGCTTCAAGGAACTCCGCAGTTCGGTCGACCTCGAGAAGAAGACCTTCCTTACCGGCGGCACCTCCAATATCATGCAGGCCATGACCGAGCGTGTATTCTACGGCGAAGAGTCTTCCTACCTCAAGGGCCTGAATTCCAAGGAACTCGGCAAGATAGGTGCAAAGGGACTGCTCGCCAAATTCTCAGAGCTTCTGGACAAAGAGTGCACCATCATCTATTGCGGTTCACTCCCGAAAGAAACTGTTGCAAAGGCGCTTGGCAAGCAGCTCGACCTCGGCCGTGCCCGTAAGGAGAGTTCGCGCAAGTGGCTTAGCTACAAGAAGTACGATGAGCCGACAGTGTTCTTCTACAACCTGCCCGGTTCGCGCCAGACCCAGATAGTCAGCTACCAGACCCCCGAAGCTCCCGCTGACGGCTCTCAGAAAGCTCTTCTGGAGATGCTCGGCGAGTATGTCGGCGGCGGCATGTATTCGCTTATGTTCCAGGAAGTCCGCGAGTTCCGCGCCATGGCGTATTCCGCCTACGGCAGGACGGTCAGCCCCATTCCCGCATGCGAAGACGGCAGCGCCTTGCTCATGACCGCCCTCGGCACCCAGGCCGACAAGAGTCTTTCTGCCCTGCAACTCGTCGATTCGCTTCTTCGCGTCCTGCCCATGAAGGAAGCCACCCTCACCGCCTCGGCCCAGTCTATAGTCGCCCAGGCCAACAACAGCTATCCGTCATTCAGGGGTATCGCCGGTTCCATCCACACCAACGAAGTCCGCGGCTATACCGAAGATCCCGACAAGGCTGTCCTCGAGCATCTTGATGAAGTCACTACCGAATCCCTCAAGGCCTACTACGACAGCGTTGTCCTCCCCTCCAACCGCTGCTGGATCATCGTGGGCGACCGCACCCTCCTTCCCATGGACGAAATCGCAAAGTTCGGTAAGCTCGTCGAGCTCACGCAAAAGGACATCTACAAATAGCCCCTTCTATCGGATTCCCCTATATCATTCCCGATCAGTGCCCCGGTCATTCCCGGCCTGATCGGGAATTTCACCCTCTGGTCATGCTCGACCCTCTGGTCATGCCCAACCCGCCCGGGCATCCTCCCCGTCATTGCCGCCCCAGGCCGTAATGCTTGACCCCTTCGGTCATGCCCGAACCGCTCAGGCATACTCTCCGTCATCGCCAGTTCTACCTTCATCACAGACCTGTTCCGGTGACTTCACGTCATCGCCGGCCCCGAACTCGATGCCCGCCCCAATCTGGCAACTTCTCTATCAGGGGCCAACTCGCTCCAACTTCCTCTCCGTCACCGCCGGCCCCGCCCGGCGATCTTCTAAAAAAATATATACTACTCTGCCCCCCATCACCGCTTCGCCCCGCGAAGCCCTCGCGTGTGGCACGCACTCCGCATTCCACTCACGTTTCCGCGCGAGTGGCGCGTGCGCCTCGTGCGCGGGCCAAGAAGTTCGCTCGGCGGGAGCGGAGGTTTTTGGCAGTTACCCTGGTAGATCGCTCGTTCCCGCTGGGCCGGTCGATCTTGCCGAGCCTGTTGCACTCGCCTGGCCGGCTTGGTAACTGCCGAAAACCGACGAAACCACCGAGCCCGCGGACACTCCCGCCCGCGACTTGCTAATCGCGTAGGAGTAATGGTAGTACATTCGAATTCAGGTGATTTTCGCGACGGAATGAAGGTAGCACCTTCGGATGCGCAGCGTCTCCGCGAAAGACCGGTGGTTGCACATCTGATGTCCTTTTCCGTTAGTAAATCGGCCATTTTACTGACCAAATCACCTTCGAATACCCGTTCCGTCAGTAAAACGGCTTATTTACTAACCAAATCTCCTTCTTAAGTCCGTTCCGTCAGTAAAACGGCCGTTTTACTAACCATCCGCCGGACTTATCCAGAAAAT
>CAMNNY010000010.1 GCA_946546175.1 uncultured Bacteroidales bacterium | reverse complement strand
TTATCATAGCATTTTTTGTGCTTGCGCTCTTGTCCGGCTGCAAGGGCACCGCGCCCCTGCTACCCAACGTCAGCGGCAAGGCTGGCGAGGTCCTGTGCGTGATTGAGAAGACCCAGTGGGACGGCGCACTCGGCGAGACTGTGCGCGGAGTGCTCGAAGACGAATATCCCTTCCTGCCCGTGGTAGAATATCGTTATACGGTTACCAATGTTACCCACGGCGGATTCATCGACATGTTCAAGGTCCACCGCAACATCGTGTTCTTCGACATCAACCCCCAGAACACCAGTACGGGCGTGCAACTCATCCAGAACAAATGGGCCCAGCCCCAGTGCGTGCTGCTCGTCAGCGCATGGACCGAAGAGCAGGCCGATTCGCTCGTGAGGGCCAAGTCCGACTTTATCGTCGGGGCTATCGAGCAGGCCGAGCGCGACAGGGTGATCGCCAATACCCGCCGTTACGAAAACGCCGATGTCTATCCTGCTGTGAGCAAGGTCTTCGGCGGCTCGGTCCACGTCCCGTCGGGCTACAAGCTTCGCAAGATCGACCGCAATTTCGCCTGGATATCCTACGACCGTCTGTACATCACCCAGGGCATCTTCATCTACCGCCTGCCGGTGGAGGGGGACGATTTCGACAATGCGACTATCATCAGGCGCCGCGACGCCGTCCTTAAGGAAAACGTTCCCGGAATGTTCGAGGGTACCTACATGATCACTGGCGACTACTGGGCTCCTCAGACTCAGTTCCTTAAGTACAAGGGGACGAGTTTTGCCGAGACCCACGGAATGTGGGATGTTCAGGGCGATTTCATGGGCGGACCGTTCGTGTCGCACTCCTTCTATTCGCCTGACGGTACGGAGATTATAGTCGCAGAAGCCTGGGTCTATGCCCCCAAGTACAACAAGAGGCAGCTCCTCAGACAGGTCGAATCGCTGCTCTACACCTGGGAGTGGGCCTCTGCTGACGAATAGAAGCAGGTCTTCAAAAATTTTTTGCGGGGTAAAAAATTATTTATATCTTTGCAGTCCTTTTGGTGGGTTCGTATAACGGCTAGTACTCAAGATTTTCATTCTTGCAATAGGAGTTCGATTCTCCTACCCACTACCAGAAAACAAAAAAAGTACAATAATGGCAAACACAGCTTCAGCAGAGAAGGCCGCTCGTCAGGGCGAGAGGCGCAGATTGCATAACAAGTATTATGCAAAGACAACAAGGAACGCTATCCGCGATATCCGCAACACCAAGGACAAAGAAGCAGCTCAGGCTGCTGCCCCCGCAGTTTTCGCTAAGATCGACAAACTTGCTAAGATCGGAGTGATCCACAAGAACAAGGCTGCCAACCTCAAGAGCGGTATCCAGGTATACATCAACAAGCTCGAGAAGTAGCGCAGTTGGTAGCGCACTACGTTCGGGACGTAGGGGTCGGGCGTTCGAGTCGCCTCTTCTCGACAGAAAATCGCGGGTAACCCCCGCGATTTTTTGTCTTCGAAGAGGCTTTCGCCTATCTTTATTGAGGGGGCGTACCCCCTCAAACACCCCTGCCTCCCATCGCACATTGCTCCTCCCTCACGGCCGGCGGCTGATGCCGCCATCGTCGCTGCGCTCCTCTAACCTTTACCCACCGGTAGTTGGGGGCGTACATCCTCAAACACCCCTGCCTGGCGGCGTCTCCCGGCTCTTCCCGGCGACACCCCGGCACTCCACTGCGACTGATGTCCACAAAACGAGGACATCAGTCGCATAATTGGCGGTTTTTGCAACTGGTGTCCTTAAAATAAGGACATCAGTCGCACTGGAAGAGGATCAGCCGCGCAGGCGGATCAGAACATTTTCCACATGGCGCCCTGGGCGGTGGCGCTGCGCGAGGCGTTCATCTTTCCGAAGCGGTAGGTGGCGGAGAGCATGACGTAGCGTCCGATGGCTGCGCTGTAGCGGTCGGTGACGTAGTTGGCTCCGACGCTGTGGTTGTTCATCAGCCCCTGGTCGAAGATGTCGTTGAGGCTGAGCTTGAACGTCCAGGCCTTGATGTCTTTTTCGACCGAGAGCGATGCCGGGGTCCTTGGACGGTCGAAGCCTGGGGCGTAGCCGAAGAAGCTGCTGCGGCCGATGTAGCCTTTCAGTGTGTATTCCCGCGGCAGCCTCCAACTGAAGTTGGTAGAAAGGCCAAGCATGAGGGAGTTGGTGTTGGCTGCATTGTTAAGTGAGTACCATGCTCCGCGGTAGTCGGCAAACGCCGTAAGGGTGGCTTCAATCGTCTCGCCGTCCCAGTTGAGGCTTGCGTCGAGCGTCGAGGAGAGCTGCCTTGTGAGGCTTTCCGCGAAGCCGCTTGCTCCGCTGTAGAAGTTCTCGCCGTCCGGGCCCCAGAAGGTGTCCATGAACGAATTGTAGTCGAAATCCCCGATGTTTATTTTGGTGCCTGTGCCGCCGGGCTGGTAACTGACGCTCCTTGTGAAAGAAGAGTAGCTGTAGAGCGCGAACGAAAGGGGAGTGTCCTTGCCTATGCCTGATCCTATATTGGCTGACAGGCCGAAGGATCCGGACGGTGTCCTGGAATTGACGGGCACTGAGTAGCGTATGCTGTTGCTGTCGAGCCACAGGGCTTCGACCTGTGGACGCAGTTTCATATTGCCCCTGAGGTATACCGACCAGTATTGGCGTTTGGCCGCGTTGTTTCCCCGAAGGGAGGCGCTGATCGAATGGTCGAACGAAGGCTTGAGGTGGATGTTGCCCAT
>CAMNNY010000009.1 GCA_946546175.1 uncultured Bacteroidales bacterium | reverse complement strand
GGTACTGCACGAGTTGCGGTAACGAGAGCCCCAAGTGGATGGGGCAGTGCCCGGCGTGCAAGGAGTGGAACACGATGGTCGAGGCCCCGGTGCGGGCTGCGAGCCCTTCAAAAGCTTCCTCCGGGTCGTTCGGTACGACCGAGCGCCGCAAGCCCATCCGCCTTCGCGAGGTCGACTCCTCGGCCGAGGCCCGCGTGAGCCTCGGCAGCTCCGAGGTCGACCGCCTTCTCGGCGGCGGCATCGTCCCCGGCTCGCTCGTGCTCATTGGCGGCGAGCCCGGCATCGGCAAGTCGACCCTTTCGCTTCAGATTCCGCTGCATTGTCCTTCGCTCCGCACGCTCTATGTCACGGGTGAAGAGAGCGTCAAGCAGGTCAAGATGCGCGCCGACCGACTCGGGGGTGACTCGGAGAACTGCATGATCTTCGCGGAGACTCTGCTCGAAAATATCATCGACGAGGCCCAGACCATACACCCCGACCTGATGGTGGTAGACTCAGTCCAGACCATGTACACGGAGAGCATAGAGTCCGCGGCCGGTTCCGTCTCGCAGATTAAAGAGGTCGCAGCCAGGCTGTTGAGATTCGCAAAAGAAACCGGAGTCCCCGTGATCCTTATCGGCCACATCACCAAAGACGGTTTCATAGCCGGCCCGAAGATTCTTGAGCACATAGTCGACGCTGTCCTCCAGTTCGAGGGCGAGAACCGCGGATCGTACCGCATCCTACGCTCCATCAAAAACCGTTTCGGCTCTACATCAGAGATAGCAGTCTTTGAGATGACCGGCACGGGACTCCGCGAGGTATCCAACCCCTCCGAGATGCTTATCCCCATGCACGAGCAGGGCCTGAGCGGCACTGCAGTCTGCGCGATGCTCGACGGCACCCGCCCGTTCCTCTTCGAGGTGCAGGCGCTGGTTTCGACCGCGGCCTACGGCACGGCCCAACGTTCTGCCACCGGGTTCGACGTCCGCCGCCTCAACATGCTCCTCGCCGTGCTCGAAAAGCGCGCCGGCTTCCACCTCAGCGCCAAAGACGTCTTTCTCAACATGGCCGGCGGCCTCAAGATCACCGACCCCGCCTGCGACCTCGCGGTCATCTGCGCGGTTCTTTCGTCTAATTTCGATTTTGCGATTCCCGCAGACACGTGCTTTGCTGGCGAGGTGGGCCTCAGCGGCGAAATCCGCCCTGTCGCGCAGGCCGATCGCCGCGTGATTGAAGCTCAGCGCCTGGGCTTCCGCCGCATCTTCGTCAGCTCCTACTGTAACCTGGATGCAGTAAAGAACCCCTCCATCAAGGTAGTAAAGGTCTCTGACGTGGCCGCGCTGGTAAAAACTCTCTTCAAATAGCTTTTTAGGTGCGATTGTAGAGCGAGCCTTCGTTATTTACTCTTTTTCGAAGTATTCGTCGAGAAATGATTCCGTAAGTGTGAGATATCTGTTAAGAACACTGGCGGCTGTAACTCGTCCTTCTTTGGTGACCGTCCAATAGTACTCAGCGCTTTGGCGTTGTTGACCAATATTGCTCAGACATAATGCCATCAGTCCCTCATAGGGATGGTATGTGTATTCTGCGCCACCTTCTACACCTATTTCCAAGGTATCATACCAAGAGAATTGTATAAAAACGGGATATACCATATTGTTCTGCAACTCGAATGACAGCGACGGGTCTTTCCCGGTGAAAGACACGCTTATGGGCCCCCCTGTTTTGTTGACGAAAGTCAAAATCTCAGCTCTATTTCCTCTGCCATCTTTTATCAACTCTGTCAGAGAAAAGGATGCATCAGATTCATTCTCGACCACTTTGTTGATGCTCAGTTTAAAGTGGTGAGATAGGCTGTCTTTCCCGTCAGTTCTTCCATCTATGACCATAGTCAGCAGGTCTGACTGACTCAATGAGCCGTTTACGCGTGATTTAAGTTTCCAAGAATGACCATCAATTGTGAGGGGAACGTAAAGCTCGTCTTCAAAGATGTAATCTCCTTCCGAATTCTGAGCATACTTAAGGTTGGGGATTGATATCAGCATTTCACCCCCGCTATTATTAAAGAGATAATTAATAGACACATCGAAAGAAGATCGATACTTTACCAGGGAAATACTTGCAGACATAGAACTTATCCTCATTGGTTCGATAATGTGCGGATAAGTTTCGGGCTTCTCATAGAAGACGTCATCAGTGTCCGATTCAAAATAACTATCCTCGATATAATATTGGTAACGGACTGAATCCTTCGTCTTACCATCGTCTGTGCATCCAGTTACCGCCGAAAGACAGACAAAGGAAACCAGCAGAAGTAAAGTGTTGTATGTTTTCATGTTACAGCAGAATAATTCCTATGTGTACGCGCAGCATCAGCAGGGGCGCTACTTCTTCACCCTCATCGAAGAGAAGATCATATAACCGATCAGCATCAGCAGCGGCACGATGGCGACAGCCTCGGCGCCGGATGCGATATGGCCTTCCAGGACGGTGTTCCAGCCGCTGAGGAACCAGTCGACTCCAGCAAACTTCAGGATAGCTGATACCACACCCATCAGCGCGCCGCCGGCGATGAAGCCGGAAGCGATGAGCGTACCCTTGTCGAGACGGGCCTTGTTGACAGCCTCATCGGACGAGCGTGTGCTCACGAACCATGAGATGGCACCGCCCACGAGCAGCGGGAGGTTGAGATCGAGGGGGATGAACATTCCCAGGCAGAAGGCGAGAGCGGGGACCTTGAAGACGGTCAGTAGGATGGCGATGAGCGCGCCGATGCCGTAGAGCAGCCAGGGGGCGTTGCCTCCGTTCATCATGGGCTGGATGACGGCTGCCATCGCGTTGGCCTGGGGAGCGACGAGAGCGCCTTCGCCCGTGAATCCGTAGGTCTTGTTGAGGATCATCATCACGGCGGCTACCGTGCCTGCGGCGACGAGTGTTCCGAGGAACTTCCATGTCTCCTGCTTTGCCGGGGTAGTGCCGGTCCAAAAGCCGATCTTGAGGTCGGTGATGAATCCGCCCGCCATCGAAAGCGCGGTGCAGACGACTCCGCCGATGATCATGGCGGCTGCCATGCCGGCATTGCCCTTGAGGCCGACCGCTACGAGCACGAG
>CAMNNY010000008.1 GCA_946546175.1 uncultured Bacteroidales bacterium | reverse complement strand
GGCGACGAGGCGCTCCACGGGGCCGACCCGAGGCAGGGCTCCGAACTGTGCAGCGCAGTCGAGCTGATGTACTCCTACGAGCAGATGCTCAAGATCACTGGGGATATCCGCTTTGCCGACGAGCTCGAGCGTGTGGCCTTCAATGCGCTCCCTGCCCAGATTAGCAGCGACTTCACCCTGCACCAGTATTTCCAGAAGCCCAATCAGGCGCAGATAACCTTCGGACTCCACAACTTCGACGTGGGCCAGGAGGGGACCGGGCAGGTATTCGGTTTTCTGACCGCATACCCGTGCTGCCTCACGAACCAGCACCAGGGCTGGCCCAAGTTCACCCAGAACCTATGGTACTCCACCCGCGACGGGGGACTGGCCGCGATGGTCTATGCCCCGAGCACCGTCAGCGCTGAGATCGGCGGCACTGCCGTCAGGATCGAAGAACGGACGTGCTACCCGTTCGACGGGACCGTCGAATTCGTGCTGACTGCCGGCGCCCCGGCGGACTTCCCGCTCGAGCTGCGCATCCCCTCATGGGCGAGGGAGCCGCGTCTCTCCGTGAACGGAGAGCCGCAAACGGTCACCGGCCCTACAGTGCGGATGGAGCGCCGCTGGACCACCGGCGATACGGTGCGGCTCGAACTGGGGATGGGTGTGAAGGTGTCCCGCTGGTATGAGAACTCCGCTGCAGTGGAGAGGGGACCGCTCGTGTTCGCCCTCGGGCTTGGCGAGAAGTGGAAAAAGACAACTCTTTCCGGCGAGATGCGCCGCAAATTCGGCGAGTGCTACTGGGAAGTGTTCCCGACTTCGCCGTGGAACTATGGCCTGCTGCGCTCGCAGGTGCTTGGCGAGCCCGAAAGCATAGAAGTGAGTGTCGATTCGTCGAGACTCGGCGCACGATGGCCATGGACCATGGACGATGCTCCAATCCGGCTTAAAGTTCGCGGCGCAAGAATCCCCGACTGGAAACTGTACGGCGGCGACGCCGGCCCGCTGCCTTGGACGCCCGGCGGCGGCCCCGACGTGGGCGACTGGCCCAACTATCCCGCAGAACCGGCTGAGGATATCGAACTTGTGCCGTATGGCTGTACAAAGCTAAGAATAAGCGAATTCCCTATATTATGAAAAAGTTTGTCTTTGCGGCCATGCTCCTTGTGCTTGCAGGATGCAACCGCCCGTTTACTTTCGTTCAGATGACCGATACCCAGATAGGCTTCGTAGTGGGGGAGGCACGGTCCGACACCATGATGAAAGCCGCTGTCGCCGAGGTCAATGCGCTCGATCCGGCGCTGGTAGTCATTACCGGAGACCTGGTCGACTGGGCATACTCCGACATCCAGGATTCGATCTACTTTGCCCGCAGGGCCGAGATCAAGGCTCCCGTCTACGAGATCCCCGGCAACCACGACATCAGAAAGGGCGAGCCCGAGAGCCGTGAACGCTATGCAAGACTCCACGGCGAGACCCGTTTCGCGTTCAGAAAGTACGGCTGCGCCTTTATAGGCATGGACTCCAACTGTATCAAAAATGATGAGACCGAACTGGAGCAGGAGCAGTTGGAGTGGCTGGAAGCTCAGCTGAAAGCTGCCCGCAAGGCTCGGTATACCTTCGTCTTCCTGCACTGTCCCGTCATCCGTCAGTCGATAGACGAGCCGGAAGACTATTTCAATTTCCCCCTTGCGAAACGCTCCCAGTATATATCCTTATTTAAGGAATACGGCGTCGACGCAGTGTTCGCGGGGCATACCCATATCGATTACCGTACCGATTATGAGGGGATTGGTTTCTATACTGCAGGCCCCGTGGGATATGCCTTCGACCGCGACCGTTCGGGTTACAACGTCGTGAAAGTTGGCAAAGACGGCTTCACAGTAGAATATACCGAGACAAAGCTTTAGTTCTCGGATTTGCCGGAATTGTCTGGATTCCGGCAAATTATTGGGGATCACGCCCAAAAGTATGTGTTCCGCATAAGTGCCACATATTCACACCGTTTAGAATATGCTGTGGCGCGTGTGAGCGTGTGGCGGCAGGCAAAATTGCTCCTCGCCACACGTCAAGGTGCCTCAGAACATATCACAGGGCATACAGTTGTGTGGCAGATCCGCGAAAGTGTAGTTGATCTGCTAAAGATCGGCTGCCCCCCCCCTTCAGATGCGAAGCACCCAGGCCAAAACTCATACTGAATGCGAGCCGTTATTTGCAACTAAATGATAATCAGCAAGTTCGTGAAATGATCACTCCCATTTTAGCAGATTATATCAGCATTTTACTGTGATTCAGGTAGTTATAAATTACACCCTGTGACGGTCTTTGTGCGCGAGGGAGATACTTTCCATGGTCATGGGCGGATTCGCCTTCTCGTGTTTCTGGAGCATCCACGAGATGTTCCAGCAGGAAAGGCGCGTGCTGCGCGGCTGGTTCCCTGAGAATCCCAAGCGCCACGATTATTACGAAGCCAAGTACGAGAAAGAAAAACGCTCACCGAAGTGAGCGAATTACTATCTGTAATGGCCAAATGTGGAGAGCACGATTACATATCAGTTCTCGCCAATCATCCTGCCGAGGAAGTCCTCGGTGCTCTCGCCCTCGTTCATCCGGTACACCTTGCCAGCCTCGTAATCGGCAATACCCTGACGGATTTT
>CAMNNY010000007.1 GCA_946546175.1 uncultured Bacteroidales bacterium | reverse complement strand
CGAGGGCTTCGCAGGGACGAAGCGGTTAGGGGGCAGAGTAGTACATATATTTATTAAGAGATCGCCGATCGGGGCCGGCGACGGCGGAGAAGATACCCGAGCGGAGTCGAATAAGCATACAAAGGTCGGACATGACTGTGATGCCGATGGTATTGAGGCTGGCCGTCGGGTAAGAATATGAAAGCCGGGCATGACTGTGATGCCGTTAGTATTGGGGAGGGCAGTCAGGTAAGAAAAGATGGTCGGGCGGGCCTGGGAAGAGACCGGGAAGAGACCGGGGAGAGACCGGGAAGAGACTGGGGAGAGACTAGGAAGAGACCGGGAAGAGGCCTGGGGGAGAGACCGGGAAGGACAATGATGAAGGTGCCAAGAGTTGGAGGCTGGAAAACGAGAAATGTTTGGGAATGCAAGCGATTTTTCGTAAATTCGAAGTCCGAAGAATAGATTATGAAAGAAATACCTGTATTGCTTCTTACTGGATATCTTGGGAGCGGCAAGACGACGCTTCTGAACAGAATCCTCTCCAATAAAAAAGGAATAAAATTCGCCGTAATCGTAAACGATATAGGCGAGGTAAACATCGACGCGAGTCTGATAGAGCAGGGCGGAGTAGTCGGCAAGAAAGACGAAAGCCTTGTGGCACTCCAGAACGGATGTATTTGCTGCACACTTAAGATGGATCTTGTTGAGCAGATCCGCGAGATTACGGCGATGAACCGTTTCGACTATATCGTGATTGAGGCCAGTGGTATCTGCGAGCCCGAGCCGATTGCGCAAACTATTTGTTCGATTCCCCAGATGGGGCCGGAGTTCATCAAAGACGGATATGCAAGGCTTGACTGTATCGTCACAATCGTAGATGCCCTTCGCATGCGTGATGAATTCAACTCCGGAAGCGACCTCACCAAAGCCGGTATCGGCGAAGAAGATATTGAAAGCCTTGTGATCCAGCAGATTGAGTTCTGTAATATAGTGCTTCTTAACAAGGCTTCGGAGATCAGTCCCGAGGATCTCGAGAAGGTTCGCAGGATAGTCCGTGAACTCCAGCCTAAGGCTGAGATTATAGATTGCGACTACGGCGACGTGCCCTTCGAGAAGATTCTTCATACCAATCTTTTCAACTTCGAGTCAGTGGCAACTTCAGCTACTTGGATCAATAAGGTGGAAGGGGCTTTCGATGAAGCCGACGGGGAGTTGGCCGGCCACGCCGACGATGACGATGAGCACGAGCACCACCACCACGATCACGACGATGACGATGACGATGACGATGAGCACGAGCACCATCACCACGATCACGACGATGAGCACGATCATGATCATGAGGACGAGCACGGGCATCACCATCACCACCATCACCACGAGGGTGGGGAAGTTGAGGAATACGGCATCGGCACTTACGTGTATTACAGGCGGGCGCCGCTGGATATCAACAAGTTCGACAACTTCATCGCCAAAAAGTGGCCAAAGAGCATTATCCGCGCAAAGGGACTGTGTTACTTCACCCAGAACCCTGATGTGTGCTACCTCTTTGAGCAGGCCGGCAAGCAGATTGGTCTGAAGAACGTGGGCCAGTGGTTTGCGACAATGCCGGAAGAGCAGCTCGAGCAGATGATGATTCAGGATCCCGTGCTGAGGCGCGACTGGGACGACAACTACGGCGACCGTATGCAGAAACTTGTCTTCATCGGTCAGCACCTCGACCGTGAAGAAATCGCCAAAGCGCTTGACGCCTGCCTTGTAGATGAATATATAATTTGATTGGCGGGGCCCTTCCGGGAGCATTTGCCCGGAATAGGGTCGCGAAGCGACTGCGACCGGAAGGGCCCCGGCAATCCCAATAACAGTAGAATGGAAAATATGAGTTTAGGTCTGCTTCTGATGCTGGTTGGAATGGTCACGGTCTTCGCGATCCTTCTGATTGTCATCTACGGCAGCAGACTACTGATCACAATTATCAACAAGATTGCTCCCGCAGAGGAGAAGCCGGCAGCCGCGAAGGCTCCGGCAGACGATACCGCCGCAGTCAGACCAGTGCTTGAGGCAGCAGTCGCCCAGATTACCGGCGGTAAGGGACATATCGTCGGTATAAAAAAAGTGTGACCAGATAACAGATTATTCAAACAATACAAATAAGTGGAAAGAGAAGTTAAATTCAGCCTGGTCTTCAGGGATATGTGGCAGAGTGCCGGAAAATACCAGCCTCGCGTAGACCAATTAGTAAAGATTGCCCCCGCAATCATCCGGATGGGCTGCTTCGACCGTGTCGAAACCAATGGCGGCGGTTTCGAGCAGGTCAACCTCCTGTATGGAGAGAACCCCAACAAATCCGTCCGCGAGTGGACCAAACCGTTCCATGAGGCCGGGATCCAGACCCACATGCTTGACCGTGCGCTCAACGGCCTTCGTATGGCACCCTGCGCCAAGGATCTCCGCCAGCTGTTCTACAAAGTGAAGAAAGCCCAGGGAACCGATATCACGCGTATTTTCTGCGGCCTTAACGACCCACGCAACGTCATCCCCTCGATTCATTACGCAAAAGCAGCCGGGATGATCGCCCAGGCTTCGCTCTGTATCACCCATTCTCCGGTCCACACAGTCGAGTATTACGTGAACCTCGCCAAGCAGTTCATCAACGAGGGCGCAGATGAAATCTGCCTCAAGGACATGGCGGGAATCGGCCGCCCCGTTTCGCTTGGCAAGATAGTTAAGGGCATCAAGGAGTACAAGCCGGAAATCAAGGTCCAGTATCATTCCCATTCGGGCCCCGGATTCTCGATGGCCTCGATCCTCGAAGTCTGCGAGAACGGCTGCGACTACATCGACACCGCCATGTCTCCTCTCTCTTGGGGCACCGGTCATGCTGACATTCTCGCCGTCCAGGCCATGCTCAAGGACGCCGGATTCAAGGTCAAGGAGGTCGATATGGCAGCCTACATGGAGGCCCGCACCCAGATCCAGGCCATGCTCGACGACTTCCTCGGCTACTATTGCCCCGAGCTCAACCGCATCGACAACTCCCTGCTCATCAAGCCCGGTCTTCCCGGCGGCATGATGGGTTCGCTCATGACCGACCTCGAAGAGAACCTCTCTTCGCTCAATAAATGGAAGGAAAAACATGGTCAGCAACCCCTCACGACAGATGAGCTTCTCGTCAAGCTTTTCGACGAGGTTGCATATGTCTGGCCCAAGGTCGGTTATCCGCCCCTCGTGACTCCTTTCTCGCAGTACGTCAAGAATCTCGCGCTCTTCAACGTCACCCTCATGGAAAAGGGCAAGAACCGTTGGGAGATGTTCCCGGACACGATCTGGGACATGGTCCTCGGCAAGGCGGGCAAGCTCCCCGGAGAGGTCGATCCCGAGCTCAAAGCCCTCGCAAAGGAGCAGGGCCGCGAGTTCATGGACACTGACCCCCAGCTCAACTACCCAGACTGCCTCGACGAATTCCGCGCCAAGATGAAAGAGAATGGCTGGGAACTCGGGCAGGACGACGAAGAACTCTTCGAGTACGCGATGCACCCCGTGCAGTATGAAGCATACAAGAGCGGCAAGGCTAAGGCCGAGTTCGAGGCTGATCTTGCAAAGCGCAAGGCCGCAAAGGCTGCACCTGCAGGAGCGGATCTTCCCAAGACCATCACGGTCAATGTCGGTGGAGTCAACTATCAGCTTGAGATTGCATACGGCGACGAAGTACCCTCTGCAGGCCAGGCAACTGCCGTCCCTGCCGGCGCGGGCGAAGATATCCTCGCTCCCATCTCCGGCAAGTTCCTTCTTACAAAAGACGGTAACGAGCAGCCGCGCAAAGTGGGCGATGCAGTCAAGAGGGGAGACACCCTCTGTTACATCGAGGCCATGAAGATCAACAACGCCATCTGCGCCGACTTTGACGGCGTCATCACCGCCATCCTTCCTTCGAACGGCGACACCGTCGAGGAGGACGACCCTATCATCAAAATGGTCCGCAACAGCTAGTGCCCTATGAACGGAATCTCTGACATCCTGAGAAGACTCTACGAGATGACGGCCCTGAGTGATCTCATCGCCGATCCCTCGTTCCTTCTTATGTATCTGATAGCCTTCGTGCTGCTGTACCTCGGAATCGTCAAGCACTATGAGCCGCTGCTTCTTGTGCCTATCGGGTTCGGAGTGCTTATCGCCAACTTCCCGGGCGGAGACATGGGTGTGATCCAGGCCAATGCCGAAGGCCTCGTGCC
>CAMNNY010000006.1 GCA_946546175.1 uncultured Bacteroidales bacterium | reverse complement strand
CATAATACTGATCTCTTCTTTTTGTGTGGTAAACGAACATTGTTAACTCTTGTTTGTGAGTCAACCTTTTTCAGTTAAAGACAGTTTCGGCGCATTTCCGCAAGGGGAGGGGCAATTTGCACCAAAATCGCCCTGTTTCGGCGCATTTCCTCAAAAGATGGTGCGCTTTCCGTGATGGCAATGCAATTCACCCCCTATTCGGCGCATTTAGCTATTTGGGGGGAAACATCGCATTTACTAATGAAATGTCTAGCTTCAAGATTCTGGCAATCTGTTTGTTCCCGGCGTTGTAATCAAAGCGCAGAATCTTTGCGAATTCTTGTTTCAACTCCTTAGGAAGAAGTGAGGGAGAGGAACCGTACTGTTTATTAGACATGGATGAGGCAACTGAGTAAAGTTCGTCGTCGGTGTAGAATATTTTGTCGCCAATCTCAGCTGCAATTCTTTTCTGTGATTCTATATTTCTTGAAATGCAATAAAAGTAGTGCGATGCATCCCGGAACAGACTTTCTCCTGTCTTTATGCTACAGAAACATAGCGGACATATTTGCCCGTTGAGGGTAAACAACTTTTCTACGACAGACTTTGCGTCGTGACTATGTGCAAGCCTTTCTAGCTCTTTGACACGCATGGGTTGGCGAGCATACTCGTAAAGTTGTTTGGCAAATGGATTAAAATAGAATGAATTCGCACCGTAAGGATAAGAGAAAGGCGAATCATCGGGGCTGACGAGAAAGCCGTTGCGATTATTGTAACAGATAACCGCGCGAGCATCATCCAGATTTGATATTTCTCTCAAATTTGGCGTGAGAATATTACTGCTGACACTTCTTTCTTCCGAGCGGAAGTGCTTGCGCAGAAGATAGTTGAGTAAGTCGAAAAATGCCAGAATATCTTCTTTAGTCCCTGACAGAGTGGCGTGGAGATGATTAGTCATTAATTCAAAAGTGAGCACTATGACTTTTGGGCTGAGCAAGGTCGCAATCCCAAAAAGGGAGACGCCCACTTTGAAATCATGGTCGCACGTAAAAATGATTTCGTTATCTTCGCTGGTGTAAAGATGCCAGCACTTACCCAGGTGCTCAAACGTAGTCTGGCAATAAGATTCTGATTCTTTGAAAGTTTTCATAGCATAGCTGTTTGTTTAGGCAAATATAGAAAAAGAATCGATTTCTACATGCCCACCGGTTCCGCAGATTTGCCGTCTATCAGGAAAGAGGTTAGAAATGCGCCAAAAACTATCAGTTTTGGCGCATTTCCACAAGGGGAGGTGCAATTTGCGCCATAAACGCCCCGTTTCGGCGCATTTCCGCAAGGGAAGGTGCGATTTGCGCCATAAAAGCCCCGTTTCGGCGCATTTCCGCAAGGGAAGGTGCGATTTGCGCCACAAACGCCCCGTTTCGGCGCATTTCCGCAAGGGGAGGGGCAATTTCCTCGAGGGGAAGACCACTCAGCGCGCAAGAGAATGGGCACTTTCCACGAAGGAAAGGCCATTCAGCGCGGAAGGGGCGGGGAATAGGCGGGAATCGTGGGTGCTAAAGTTCCCAGCCAGGTTCGTAGGTGCGGGTAAAGAGGGCGGAGGCTTCAGGGGAAGCGCCGACGAGTTCACCCGTGACGGGATTGACGGCGATGGAAGCGCCTACGCGCTGGGCGATGTTGCCGAGCTGGACCAGCTGGGTACTGATGCAGGCGTCGCGGATGGTGGAGTTGAGAGGCGAGCTGGTGCGGATAGCGGCGAACCAATTCTTGAAATGGATCTGGTCGAGGCGCTCCGAAGGGTTGATAAGGTTGCCGGGCTCGAATGTGAGCTCGCTTGTCTCATGCTTGATCACGTTGCCCTTCATGTCGAGGATCTTGTACTCGTTGCCTCCGCCAAGGAGCACCGTGCCGTTCTCGCCGTAGAAGGCGACGCCCACGCCGTATCCGTCGACGGGCGTGCTGTTGCAGCTGCGCCCTTCCCAGGATCCGGCCGCTGCGGCCCCGAACTGGTAGGTGATCATCTGGGTGTCGGGCCACTCCCAATCGTCGTGGTAGCGGAAGCGTCCGCCCACAGACTCGACGAGAGTAGGGTATTCGACTCCGAGGCCCCAGCGCAGGATATCCACGAAGTGCG
Source organism: uncultured Bacteroidales bacterium (assembly GCA_946546175.1). Taxonomy (GTDB): domain Bacteria; phylum Bacteroidota; class Bacteroidia; order Bacteroidales; family UBA932; genus Cryptobacteroides. Next base: position 5,152 of record CAMNNY010000006.1, on the reverse strand, counting down.
TTCCGTTGTTGAGCGCCTCGCCGGTGCCCCAGCGGTAGAACCAGTGCCAATTGTAGTGGATATAGTTGTCGTGGAACTCGCTCACGCGCGGAGCCGGTCCCTGCCAAAGGTCCCAGTCAAGTTCGGCGGGCACGGGCACGGCCTTGCCCCTGCCAATCGACGGTCTGTTGGCGGTGTACCACGACTTGGCGTAGCGCACACGGCCGATGCTCCCGCCCCTCACCTCGTCGATCGCGGCGATGATATTGGGCCATGAACGGCGCTGGTTGCCAGCCGTGATCACCAGCTCGGGGTGCTTGGCAGCCTCTTCGAGTATGCGGTAGTTCTCTGAAGGACAGTAGCTTGACGGTTTCTCAAGATAGACGTGCTTACCTGCCTGGAGGGCCATGATCGCAGCCTTGGCGTGCCAGTGGTCGGGCATAGCTATCACCGCGGCATCGAAATCGCGGCTCTCCATGAACTTGCGGATGTCTGCAAAGCCCTTGGGGCGCTTGCCGGTCTGAGACTCAATCTGCGCAAGACACTTTTCGAGAGCGCGTGAGTCGCAGTCACAGATGCATGTAACCTCGCAGAGTGGCATCTTTGCGAAACTGCTCGCGAGGGCTAGACCGCGGGAGTTGACGCCCACAACGCCGACACGGATCAGATCGTTAGCCCCGATGACTTTCCCTTTGGTGCGCGACATTGCGCCTGCGCTGAAAAGACTTCCCGAGGAGAGGGCTGCAGTGGCGAGCGCAGCCTGCCTGATAAATTCTCGTCTAGTGCTCATATCTTGAATATTTTTCTGATTAACAACACAATAAGCCTGATTATCGCAATCAACACATAAAGTCCGAGCCCGAAGCACACCACATATCCTATCTGGGTGAAAAGCTCGTACCACGGGCGGTGATAAGCGATGATTGCGCCGGCGTTGACCCCTTCTGCAAGTATAAGGCAGATCAGCAGGATCCCTATCTCACGCATGACCTGGTAGTCGCGGATTACTAAATCTTTCATAGGCTCTAGAATTTCATATAAGGGATCTTGTATTCTTCAGGGAAGGTCACCACCGTCTTGGTGTCCATCGCGAGGTTCCCAAGAAGGCAGAGAACCGTGGCGCAGTAGGCTTCTTCCACTACATTCTCCACCTTCTCGCCTGTGATGCACGAGGTGCAGAAGGCTGAAAGAATCAGATCGGACCCGTCGTGGTCGGCTGAGACCATGTTCTGGCCGCCGTTGACGCTCTGGGGCCCCTTGATGAGGGGATGTGGAGTATAGCTGTTGCGCAGTTCAGGCCGCCAGCTGGGCCCTGCCGCGGGTATCGCTCCGAAAGTCTTGTCGCGCATCTGGGCGAGCAACTGCTTCATTCCCGACACGGTGTCATCCTCTTCGAGATAGTACACGCCTCTTGTCAGGTCAGCGGTGCCTTTCTTCCCGAGAATCTGGTCCTCCATAGCGTTGTATTTGTTGGAGATCAGCGACTCGTAGGTGATCTTGCGGCCGTCTGAGTAACGGTAGGTGAGGCTCACGCTGTCGTAGACCTCGCGCCCGTCTTTCCAGTAGACTATGTCTCCGAGTCCGGCCACTTCGACCGGAATCTTTTCTGCCGCCCAGTTGCATATCTCGAGCTGATGGCAGGCAAGTTCGGTCATAAGGCCGGCCGAATGCTCTTTATATAGACGCCAGTTGATCTGCCTTTCCAGCGAAGGATCCGGCACGGGACGCCTCCAGTCTGCATTGCGGAACCAGTGGCAGCGCATCCCGACCACATCGCCGATCAGCCCCTCGCGTATCTGCCTGATGCCTTCGATGTACTTAGGGTCGTACATGCGCTGCATGCAGTAGTAGAGAGCCTTGGGGGAACGTTGGTAGGCCTCATAGACAGCCTTGCACTCATCGAGCGTCAGGGCCATCGCCTTCTCGCAGAAGACATGCTTACCCGCCTCGAGCGCATCGACCGTAATTCGGGCGTGCGATCCCAGCGGGGTCGCGATGATCACACCGTCTATCGAGCGGTCTTCCAGAAGGGAGCGGTAGTCGGAGAAAAGTTTGGCATCCGGGACCATCGCCGCTGCCGCCCTGAGGTTGACCTCGTAGGGGTCGCAAAGTGCCACGACCCGGGCATGGGCGATGTCCCGGAGTATGGTCAGGTGATACTGCCCGCGCGAGCCGCATCCGATGAGCGCGACCCGTGCCTGTCCCCGGGCCTGCGATGCCGCCTCGGTTTTCTCTGGCGAACAGGCCTTCAGCCAGGGCATTGCAGCCAGAAGCGCTGCTCCAGCCCCGAGCTCTTTGAGGAATTGCCGTTTGCCGTTATCTATTGTTTCTGCCATAGCTCAAATATAATCATAAGTTGTCAAAAAACTGCGCCTCGGCTCCGGGGAATTCGGCGAGCAGCTCGGCGCGCCGCCCGCATGGTGCAGCCATCAGCGCCGTGCTGAGCACCTCAGCATCGGCCGGGTTCAGAGCCGTCACAACCACCACCCGGCGCGAAAGCACCCTCTCGCCGTTTTGGGTGTCGACTATATGCCCTCCATATCCCGGAGTGTTTCCGGAGACCGAAAGAGCAGAGTCGCACAGTCGGACGGTGCACAGTGTGTGGCCGCTGAAGGGGTCAGGCACGTCGACCGTCCAGGCATCCCCGTAGGGGTGGCGTCCCAAACCTGCAATCGAGCTTCCGCCGAAGTTGAGCAGCGCGTTGTGGACTCCGCGGTCGCGAAGAGTCCGGGCAGCCCATTCGAGCTCCGCCCCCTTGGCAAGCCCGCCGAAGTCGTAGCTCCCGCCGTAGCGCACGTTGAAGATGCCGCCGGTCTTGGCGCGATAGTGCTCCGCAAGCTCGCACCACTTTGTCATTTGCTCCGAAAAGGCAAGGCCTCGCTTGGAAGCGGCAAGGGCCGAATTGAGGCGTGAAACCTCGCTCGAAGGATCGAAACGGTTCAGGAGGGAGTCGTCGGCGCCGATATGCTCTAAAATGGAGTCAACAAGGAGTTCGGCAGCGCGTTTCTCGATATCTGTGAGAAGGATTTCGAAGCGGGTGCCCATGAGTTTCTCGGCGCAGCAATATGCCGTGCGGGACTCGCTCTCGTATGTGAAATCCTTGGTAAGCATCTTATTCCGAAAGACGTGCCTTTTGGACCGCCGAGGTGGTCAGACTGTACTTGGCGAGGGTGTTGGGCGCTTCCCACGCTGGCATCTTTGCGCCCCGGACATAACGCAGAAAATCGTTCATAACCAGCGAGAAATGGTCTTCGTGGGTTAGAGTGATCTGCGGAGTGATGTCCTGCCCGCAGTCAAGCAGCTTGCGGGTATAGCCGGTAGATGAGTCCTGGAGCACCCGGACCTGCCCGTCTTCACAGTTATAGACTGCGCTGAAAGTGTCGGGACTTCCTGCGAAATCCCAGCGGACATAGATCTTTACGTAGAGATCGCGTATGCGAAGGAGCATCGTACCGTTGGAGTATACCTGAAGTTTACCATCTTCCACCCGGTCAGCGAGGAAAGAGGGAAAACCCTTTGCTCCTGTCGAAGCGCTGAACTGTTCGGCCGTGATCGCGGTTGGGAAGTGCGATGCGCTTACTACTTCCACCTCACCGGAGTCTATGGCCTCATCCGGGAAGCACTGCCACATCACAAGGTCAATCAGATGGGTGGTCACATCTGCGATACCCTCGCCCTGACGTCGTACGTCGTAGTACCATGCCGGGCGCCTGAGCGGCACTCCGTCCACTTCCTTGTAGAAATGGTGGATGCTTTCCATCACTATGCCGGGATTCTCAGGGCTGCCGCCGCAAAGAGTGCGATTCTCGAGGGCCTTGCGAGTTGCAATATTGACTTCGTCGTGACGCTCAGTCATCAGATCCAGAATTACGAGACCCTTTCGGGAAGCCAGCCTGTAGGCTTCGCTGAGAGTGGCCATGTCGGCAGAGTCCAGCGCCATGGGCTTGTCTGAAAGCACGTTGTAGCCAAGTTCTACGCAGTGGAGTATCGCCTTAGCCTTGAAGGAGTTGTCGCCTGCAAGTACGGCGACCTCACGGGGCGACGAGGCTTTCGGAAGAGGGTTCACCTCCTCGACGGTCCAGTGAGTGGGGGAGTTTTCGCGCGAGTTGAAACGCTGCACGGAAGCGGTCCACGAATCGATTCCTTCTCCTCTGGGGGAGCACACGCTCACCGTCTTGTCTACCCCCGGGAGGTCTTCGCGCAGCACCATGGCGGCATGGAAATGCCCCGGGTTGACGACCGTAATCCTGACTTCCTGCGAGCAGGAACAAAGCAGGGCACTTACCCCAAGAACCAGCCGTGTTCCTCTCATCGTCCCAGCGATTTAAGAAGTTTGGCTGCTTCCTTCTGCCCCTCGTCCATAGCCTCTTTGATGGTGACCGGCTTGCCGCCGCGCTCAAGGCTCATGTTGGAGGCTTTCATGAAAGCGTATATTTCGATAGTCTCGTCAGGCGCCACTGGAGGCACTCCGGTCTGGAAGAACGTAAGAATCTGGTCGAGCAGCACCTTGTAGCCGGCGTAGCCTCCGGCGGGCACTGCTCCCTCCGGGGTAAGCGCCGTGCCGCCGTATACGGCCGGCCCTTCCACAATTGCCCTGAACGTGCCCAGACGTCCGTCTCCCCATACTCCCGTAACTACGTCTCCTTGAGGCGAATGGGCGCGGCTGACGCTCACGCATCCGGGGCCCATGAGGGTGTAGAGAGTCTCGACCCCATGTATGCCGTAGAAGCCGAAATCGGGGTGCGTGGGCTCTGTCTTGTGGGGAGAATAGCAGTCGGCTGCGAGTATCTTGCCGTATTCGCCCGCACGCAGCTTCACGTTCTCAGGAGAGAAGCGGAGAGCCGACGAAGAGAAGATGGGGATCCCGTATTCGGCTGCAAGCTGGTAGATGGCGAGAGTCTCGCCGAGCGTGGCACCTATCGGCTTGTCTATGTAGCAGGTTTTTCCGGTCTTGAAGACTTCGAGAGCCTGCTCGAGGTGGGGATGTCCGTCGTTGGTCTCCAGAAGCACGAAATCCACTTTCGAGCAGAGATCGGCGATGGATTCGACGATTTCGACTCCATACTTGCGCACTTCTTCGATGTAACCGGGAATGCGCTTGTAGCTCGACTCAATAACCTTCGAGCCATAGGGATAGGCGGCTACCACCTCAAACTCGCGAACGAAAGGCTCG
>CAMNNY010000005.1 GCA_946546175.1 uncultured Bacteroidales bacterium | reverse complement strand
CGCCGTGGGTACCCAATTCGTTGAGAATCCTGTAGTTGAGACTGTCCTGGAAATGCTGCCAGATGGGGGAAGACGGGCACGTGACGGTATTGATCACCTTTGAGCCGTATACCTCGGTGTAGAGGGTGCCGTCACGCTTGCGGCAGCTGGCGTCCTTACCGTTCATCTCGTCGTAGGTGTGGTTGCCAGTGTCCCAGAGGCGTCCGTTGATATAGGGAGTAACGTGGGCGCCGAGCTTCTGCGATTCGGCTACCATCTCCCTGAACCCTTCTTTCTCGGGGAAATAGTCGGGGTATTCGGTGTCGAATGCATTGTGGTGCCACTGATACCAGTGGAGCCCGATGCCCTTGCCGAAGAACTCGATGCCCTTGCGCACGGCGGCCATAGTCTGTTCTGTGACCCCGATAGGCCTCAGCCACACGTCGCTCTTCTTCATCCAGGGAGCTATTTCACGCTCCTTGAGGTCCTTGGCGCCCCATCTGGTGCTGAGGGCGAAGGGCCTGTACCACTTAAGAGCGGTATCTTCCCAGCCGTCGCGGGTAAAGCCCATCACCGTGCTCCAAGGGAGCTCGAAGATGCCGAATTCGTCGGTCCAGGCGGCAGAAGCTATAGTCTTCTGGAGGAAGATGCATCCGTCTCCCTCGCCTCCGACGAAGAACACTTTCTGGGAGGCGTCCTTGTCGCGGGTCGAGAAGAACACCGTACCCTGGCTGCTTGTCATCATCGTCATCTGCATGCTTCCCGTGCAGGACGGGTACTCCGAACTCAGCCATCCGGAAGTAGGGGCGGAATACATTGTGCCGAAGGCCGCCGAAAGTATCACTTGTGCCCATTCGGGGCGCCTGACGGCTATTCGCGGATATTCGGCCGTCATCACCGTCCAACCCTCAGGCAGCATAACTTCGAAATCAAACTCCGGCATCTCCATCTCCGGCTTCAGGCTGACGCTCATAAACACGCAATAGTCGGTGCTGCCTTCGAGAAGAAGCTTCCAGGTGAACTGTGCGGTGTCATTCTTCTTCTCTGCACCATCGTAGACCGACATCCAGGGCTTCAGGACCGGATTCTCGCCACGAGGCCCGAGGAGTTCGATTTCCCACGGCGGAGTAGTCTTGGAAGCCGCGATGTCAACTCCTTCCATCTCGAAACTCTTGATGCGGAACTGGTTTCCTCCGTCAAAAACAAGTTTGGCGTGTTCGTTTTCGAGTACGATGTCTTCCCGGGCATAAGCCAAACCGCAGGTAAGCGCAAGGGCAAGAATTAACAATCTCTTCATTTCTTTCTGTTGGTGAATTCACGGCACTTTTCAGCGCCTTTGATTATCGTCATAGGGACATTCTCGTCGAAGATGTCCCAGTATACTATTGCAGGTTCTCCGTCCAGCGTGAATGAGAACGCACGGACAGGGCCCTCGCTGATGAGTTTCCATTCGTAGAGTTTGCCTCCGTAGAGGAACCACTCGCGGTCGGGATCGCGCAGCATCATTTTCTGCGCCTCTGTCAGCAGGCCCTCGTTCTTGGCTTCTTCCCAGGCGTGCATCACGGCGAAGTTGTCCTCGCTGCGGGCACTCGCCGTTATCTGATCGAGTTTGCCCATTACGCTCACCGGAGCATCCCAGGCGAGGGCCTTGGAGAATACGTAGGAGAAGTGGTCGGGCTGCATGCCCACCGTCGTGCTGTCCGGCGCCAGATAGTCCACCCAACCGAAGTCGACCGAGGTGAAATCGTCTGCAATCTGCGAGGCGCAGCGCAGGGTGTATTTCTTCATCGCGGGGCGGAGTTTCTCCGGCCTGAAGAGGTCGAACGCGTTGCCGCGCGAGAGTATATGCCAGCCGTAGTGCGATTTGAGTGCGCCTTCGGCAAATATGGGGGCAGGGGAGAGCTGATCGTAGACTGCGAGTTGCGAACGGCTGACGTTGTACCAGTAGGGCATCGGCACGTCTTCAGCCCCGTCGAAATAGACGAACATGAAGCCGCACTCGCTGTAGATTTCGCCAAGACGGGCTGCAATCTCTTGCTGGATGGAAGTGTCCTGGTCGATTCGGATGAAACGGGGCCAGTCGTCCATGTCGGGCTGCCTCAAGTGCTCACCTGCCTTGTACGCCGCCGGCTTGCTGCCCCACAGCCCGCGCTCGCAGCCGGTGAGTTTCCAGCTGCCGTCGGGCAGCTGCTCATACTCTGCGTAGCTCACGAATTCGTCGCGAATGCGCAGAATCCGGCGGCCCTTTTCGGTGCGCAGCACCTCGGGCGTGCCTTCGATACAGATTTCGGTATCGGCAGGCCCGAGCTGGCGGGCAAGAACTCTTTCCGCCACATAATTCAGGCGGCTGTCGGGCGACTCGCCGCGCACATAAGGATCGTCGACCGACACCTTGCTATAGTGGATATGCAATCCCGGGATCAGCCCTGCTGCATAGATGCGCTCGCAAATCTTGCGGAGCGTTGCCATGTCCCAGCCGTCCCTCCAGAGGAAATGTCCGCAGGTCCACGCGAAATCGGGATAATAGATGACCATCGTGCGGAATCCACCCTTGAGAGCCCAACTGATGTGCTCGTCGATATTGTCAAGCGTCACGTCCCGCAGTTCGTAGTAGGACCATCTGTACTCCGGACTGCGTCGGCTCTGAACTCCGCGGGGCATGCCATAGTATTCTTCGACCAAGTCGATATTATCGAGAAGTTTGTCGGTCTGACAAGCAATCAGCACTGCACCCTTGCCCGACATTCCTACCTGATGCTCATACCCGGCATACATCTTCAGCTTCTTACCTTCCCGGAAAGTGTCGATGCGAGTCTTCTCGTCGGCGCCCATCAGGCAGACTGCCGTCTCGGCATCCCAGGTGACATTGAGCCACTCGCCGAAATGCTCGCGGCGGTGCACCGGCAACTGCATTAGCGCGAATCCGTCAATCTCGGTCTGGCGCTTCACGCCCATATCGTCGATCCTGTAGTCGACCCTCTCTAGCCTGAATCCTATATGGTGCGGCTGCACGTCTGCAACTATCACGGCTATGTCCCACGTATCCCTGAAGGTCACAAAGAGAGTATCGCCCCTGCGCTCGATATGATCGGAAGGGAAGCGGCGCGGTTTCGCGGGAAACATCAGGAAATTCTCGTTGTCGTAGGGCCTTTCCTGCATAATCTCGCAAAGCGGCAGCTTTTCGCCCCAGTCCAGACACTCTTCGCCCTGCACCTTGAGGCTCACCGCATACCCGTCCGGACTTATAGTCAGCGCGCAATCTTCGTTGCTGAAAACGATATTGTTATTTGGAGAGCATGAAAGAACGATAAAGATCAGAAGCAGCATAGCAGTCCGACAGACCCTGGCCGCCCGTGGTCGAAACGGGAGGGGCCCGCGCCGCAGGCGTGGGAGGGATGAGGCGTCGCAGACGCCGAAGGTCTGGCGGGCTGCTGTGCTGCTTCTACTACTTATCATATCAAATTATCATATAATCAGTTATTAAAAGGACCGGCGGGCTCGGGGTGATGCGCCGGATCGCGGTAGTCGTAGTAGTAAATACCCTCGGCATCGAGCTGCGAGTAAACAGCCTCGAGCCGTTGCGAGAAAGATTCATAGTCCTTCGCCTCCGGCTTGGTCCATGCTGCCTCGGCGAGAGCATAGATGCGAGGGAAGATCATGAAATCGACTCTGTCGGTATTGTGGGTAAGCTCGCTCCAGAGATTGGCCTGGATGCCGAGCACGCTGCCAAGATCATCCTCGGTGAGTCCCCATGAGGGATAGAGATAATCCGGGAAAGCGTAGACGTCTTCGATAGGGCAGAATCCGTCCCATTTGCGGCCTACATTGTGGCTGTCGTGCTGCACGAAATCGAAATACATGGGCTTTCGCGGGCAGAGAATGAGCGGCACTCCTGCCTTCGCCGCCCTGACGAGCTTGTCCGGACGGTCGTGACGCCACCAGCCGATAATCTGGTCGGGCGCACTGCCGATGCCTACATTGAATGCGTCGTCCCAGCAAATGAGTTTCTTACCGAGAACGGCGACGCTGTCTGCCATACGATGGAGGAAATACCCCTCGACATCCTCGAGCGTCGAAAGTTTCTCGCGCTTCATCAGACGCCTCACATGATAGTTGGAGAGCCAGGCCTCGCTGCCGTAATTGACTTCGTCTCCGCCGAGATGGAGATACTCTCCGGGGAAGAGCTCTGCTACTTCCCGAAGTATGGCCGTAAGATAGGCGTAAGTGCTTTCCTTGCCTGGATTGAAGGTAAAATCGGGCTGGGTAGGGCTGCCTCCGCCATTAAACTCGGGGTAGGAACGGTTAGCCGCCGTAGCGTGCCCCGGCATATCGATTTCGGGGATAACGGTAATGTGGCGCTCTGCGGCGTAAGCCACAATCTCACGGATATCGTCCTGAGTATAGTAAGCTCGGGGCGCATTGGGATCGCTGTGGGTGCCGATCGCGCCGATTTCGGTGAGTTTAGGATAGGCCTTGATCTCGATGCGCCAGCCCTGGGCATCGGTAAGATGCCAGTGAAAGCGGTTCATCTTCAGGGCGGCCATGTGGTTGAGCAGCATCTTCACCCGCTCCTTGCCGGAGAAATGCCGGGCTTCGTCGAGCATGAAACCGCGCCAGGCGTAGCGCGGAGAGTCGGAGATGAATCCGGTGCGGACTCCGCCGTTCTCTTTCATCTGCTGCACGGTCTGAAGGCCGTAGAACACTCCTGCTTCAGATCCGCCAGTAACCTTGATCAGCTTTCGACCTGCTTCGATAGTATACCCTTCAGCGGGAAGAGTCCCGTCGATCGCTGTCTCGATACGGGCATCGGATGCGGCCAGCCTGCCGTCAAGCTCGGCATGATTGGGAGCCGGGATCACGGGAAGCGGGCCCTGCGGAGCTTTGGGCGCGCAGGAAGCGAAAAGGGCTGTGGCGGATAGCAGTATCAGTGTTATTCTTCTCATAATCAGTTTATTTCTACGCTGAAATCTCCCCAAGTGTCGCTCTGGGATATCCAGGCCGAAAGGACTTTCGTCTCTCCGGGGAATAAAGTTACGAAATTATCGTCCCAAAACACAGGCCCCGCGGGTGTTCCTCCGCTAAGAAGCACTATTTCGTTAAAGAAACTCAGTGTCTGGGAGTCGTTGGTAAGGGTAACTTCGATTCTGTAGCCGTCGCCTTCTTCGCGAAGGACCTTGACCTTAGGGTGAAGATCCACCTTGGGAAGAGTGGTCAGCCAGTAGTAGTTCTGGTGCTGGGTGTAGTACCAGTAGAAGTTTTCGGAAATGACGGCGCCGGACGCATCCTCAAGGCTCATTCTGACAAGAGCAACGGCGGTGATGTCCTTCAGGTAGGGGATAGCCTCGAGTTCGGTAAAGGTCTGGGCGGGGGCGTCGAGCGTGCGCTCCATGCTCCAGTGCTCCTTCATGTCGTTGCCCCACACGCTCACCTTCGCTTTCAGGCCGCTGAGGGCGGTCGGGGTCGTGTTGATAATGCTGATCATCCGTGTGTCGGCGTTCATCTGGATATGGACGGGCTCAAGGGCTTTCTTTGCGAAGTAGTATGCCGCCGTCGGAGTCAGCGACCAGTCATAGAACTGCCAGCAGACGTCGGGCCAGCAGGAATTGAGTTTCCAGAGCATCACGCCTGTGGTGATGTCCCACATACGGTGGTTGGCGGCCTCGAACATCGCCCTGTAGCCTTCGGCGCTGACCATCTGCCCCTTGCGGACATAATCGCGTGCGGAAACAGGGTCGCTGTAGAGGGTGCGAATTGCATTGTCGTAGGCACGGTAGCAGAAATTGTTGGCATCCCAGGCGCCATGCTCGGCCCAGTGGCTGTCGAGCGGGAAGAGCGGGTCGCGCGGATCAAAAGGCTTGTTCAAGCTCGGGATAAACTGCTCCAGGCTTCTGTAGACGGGCATCGAGGGCATCCCGAGTTCGTTTCGGAACATCTGCAGGTGCACCTCGTTCACCTTGCGGAAATAGTAATCGGACGGGGCCCAGTTGTAGTCTGGAGCACCGTCGTCGGTAGTGCCGACCGGGAGGTCTTCGAGTATCCAGGGAGTGAGTTTCTCCACATCCCAGGAGGTAGCCGTGGTGGGGAAGAAGGGTCTTGTGGGGTCGAGCTCCTTGCAGGCCTGTTTGGTCGCAAGGTAGAGATCTTCGTCGACCATTACCTCATTGACGCCGAACCACGCGATGATCGAAGGGTGGTTGCGGTAGCGCAGGATGATGTCGCGCACACACTTGGCGGCCAGCTCATGGTCGTCGGGATTGTGGGCATTGGCCCTGCCGGGGTACATGCGGTAGCACTGGTGGAAGACGTGCCAGCTCATCAGGCCGGCCTCGTCCCAACTGTCGAGCCAGACGGGATCGGGCGCGGGCATATCCTCGCTTCCTACGAGGTTGACTCCCGCTTCTTTGAGGAGCCGTGCCTGGTCGTAGATGTTCTTGTCGGTATTACGGAGCATGGCATCAGGCTGAAGCCAGCCTCCGCGGGCGAAAATCTTCACGCCGTTGACGGTAAACACGCGGCCTTTTTCGCCGTCTTTGTCCATCAGATAGGAGCCGACTTCGCGGATGCCGAACGGGGTCGAGACCGTGTCGGAAATCTTCCTCGATCCTATAGAAAAGCTAAGTTCAAGTCTGTAGAGATGCTGCTCGCCATAGCCGTTAGGCCACCACAGAAGGGGATTTTCGACAGTATATGGCAGAAACGCGACTATGCGGCTCTCGCCGGGGGCGAGCGTGACGGATTTGGAGAGGGTCAGGGTCTTGCCGCTTTCGGGGATAATGCGGGCGGTAAGCGTGCCGCTCACCCTGGCGTTGCTATGGTTGGAGAGTGTGCTCTCCACATGGAGTATCGCCTTGTCGGAGGAGGGCACTTCGCTGCGGACGAACGGGTCTTCGAGGGTTACCTCGCCGGAGGCGCTGAGCCATACATCCTGCCAGATGCCCATATTGCGGTCGCGCACCACGGGAGCGCAGTCCCAGCCGCCGCTCATCTTCATGGTCTCGTCGCGGAAAAGTCCGTCGCCGGAATTGCCGCGGTTGGGGCGGAAAAGATCCCACTGATGGCCCGGAGTGGGAGTGCCGGGGTGATCTGTCTGATAGACCGTGATTTCGAGCTCGTTGGGGCCGGAACGCTTCAGGGCCGGAGTGATATCGAAACGGAAACGGCGGAACATCCCGACTACCTGCTCGCGAGTGGCGATGCGCACGCCGTTAAGGCTTATGTCCGCCCTGTAGTTGATCCCGTCGAGATGCAGCCAGATATGCGAAGCTGCGTCCATCTCGGCGGGCAGAGTGAATGAGGTCCTGAACTGATACGGATCGCGGAAGGGACTGCCCGGCTCGCTGACATCGGGGATCGTGAAGTTGTTCATCCCGATCCACGGGTCGGGATAGACGCCTTTGTCTACGAGTGCAGAGAGCACGGTGGTAGGCACGGTCACTTCGGTCCACTGCGTATCGTCAGCGGTCGAGCTTTTCATCTGCCATTGGGTAAGTCCAAGGCTTGCGAAGAGTATCAGCAGAAGTTTCATTCGGAAAGTGTTACTTTGCCTCCGTGGGAGAAGTCACCGGGGACTATTCCTCTTCTGGAGGCGAGTTCTACGATAAGAAGCTGGAGAGGAAGCACAGCAAGGACTGGGAACAGTTCAGGAGCGCAGGGCGCCGTCTCCAGGACTTCTATGCAGGGGAAAGATCCCGGATGGGGATTGCGGTCGGTAACCAGAAGTACATTGCCACCATAGCGGAGCACATCGTCCACCAGCCTGAGGGACTGAGTGCGAGTGGGGGACTGTGAGTGGGAAACAATCACTACCGTCATGCCGGGACCGACCATCTCGAGCGGGCCGTGACGGAAGTCACCGCCGGTAAGCGCGGAGGAACTCAGATGAAGGGCTTCGTTACACATCAGAGCCGACTGCCTGGCCACCTGAAAATCGATGCCACGGGCCGTGAACTGGATAAACGATGCGTCTCCCACCAGATCGGCAGCGCGGCTGACCTGTTCGCGACGGCTCAGTGTCTTCTCGACGGCCTGCGCAAGAGCGTTCGGATCCCATTGGGTCCTGGTGCCGCAGATAGAGTCGGCAAGTGCAAGAGCGGCCATCCACGAGGTGATGAAGGTCTTGGTAGAAGTCATCTCCTCCTTTCCGGCCTTGGTCAGAATGACCGTTCCGGCCATCGAAGCCAGGCTGCTCTGCGGCTCATTTGTGATAGCGACGACCCGCTCCTTGGGAAGGGATAGTTCGCGCACGAGCTGCACGGTCTCGTAGCTCTCTCCGGACTGGGAAATCGCAACGAGAAGGGTGTCTTCTTTGAGTACTTTCTGCCCGTAGTGGAGCAGTTCTCCTGCATTCTCACAGAACGCGGGAACGCCCCGTCCCTCGAGAATGAGAGAAAAGGCGCCCGCTACGAAGTATGAACTGCCCATGCCTGTGGCGACAATGCGGGAATACCCTCCGGCCGGCATTGAAGCCTGCCGGAGGTACTCCGCAGTGTCCCGGACGGCGCCGGGCTGTTCGAGGATTTCCTTGAGAAAGGGTATCATCCTAGTCGTTGAAAGTGATTTCGTAAGCGATGAGGCCGAGGTTCATGGCAAAGCCGTAAACCTGGACTTTCTTGCCGCCCTCGGAGGTAGCGAGTGCGACATCGCCGATACGGTCAACATTGGCTGCAAGTGCGTTTGCACCAAGTACGGTGCCTTCATAGGCGAAAGGAGAGATCATACCCTGTGCGCCATAGCCCATGCCTTCGATCACACCTTCCTCGTTTGCGCTGCTGCGCGAAGCGAAGATGAGACCTTCGGTGAAGGAGTCGGCGGTAGGAGTCGCGGTGATATCACTCACGACAAGCTGCATGTACATACGGTTGTTGCCATAGGTGTCGGCAGAACCTGCATACCAGCCGTTGAGAAGGGCGAGGAGTTTGTGGCTGCCGGCCGAGATGTAGTCTCCGCCCAGAGCGCTTCTCTGATACTTGCCGCCGCCCATATACCAGTAGCTGTCGGCGAGGTTGAAGTTGAATTCGTTGTTGTAGTTGATGATCTGGTTGTGGTCGCCCGAAACGTGGATGAACTTGATGGCATCAGCATCTTTGGCGTCGCCGTTGAGAGGGATGACGTTGCCGCTCCACCACCATGAGTCATTGGGAAGTGCTTTCTTGAGACGTGTTCCGGGGTTGCCTCCGGTAACAGCTTCGAAGACTGCTACGCCGCCCTGAGGACCTGTGGTGCCGATAACTGCATCGGCAGTAAGGTCACCTGCGACCTTGAGGTTGGAGAAGGCATAGGATGCGCCGGTACCGTAGTTGTAGAATCCTGCCCACCACTTCGATGCGGGAGC
>CAMNNY010000004.1 GCA_946546175.1 uncultured Bacteroidales bacterium | reverse complement strand
AGTCCTTGAACTGGGGCTCGGGATGCTCGGCCTTTACCTTGCGCAAGAACTCGGCGCGTTTAGGGTCGGGCCTTATCCCGTGCATGATCTCTTCACGCACCTCTGCGGGGATATCGTATTTATCTGAAAGGGTCCCCTTCTCTACGTCCTCGATAATCTCGTCGAAATGGTCGACCGCCGCCTTGGCGAACTCGAGCATGGTCGAGGGGTTGGCCGTAACGATGAAGGTGATGTCCTGGGCAACGCCGAGGCGCATCATCACGTAGTAGCGCGCAGTATAGTCAGGGATGTCGTTGACACATGCCGGAATCGTGTATTTCTTGCGGATGAATCCGGGTATCTTCTTCTGGGTCAGTCCGCTGACCGATCCGGTGACAGTGCCGTCAGGGGCATAGCCTTCGATTACCTTGCTCACCGACTGGAACAGCTTTCCGTCCTGCCAGTGGGGGCGGTGCGAGACCACCGTATAGATCCACATCCTCGACATGCGGCTGTAGACTTTGCGCATGTAGCGTGCAGAGATGGGGATGAATTTGGGCTTGGAGGTAGTTCCGGAGGTGGTGGCGTACATGATGGGCTTGTCCGGGATCAGCACGTTGGGCTCTCCCTGCTTATGGCGCTCCACATAGGGTCTGAAGGCCTCATAGTCGGCAGCGTCGACTGCGTGCTCGTAGATACGGAAGAGCTGGTCGGCGTTGCGCGCCCACAGGAGGCGCGAGAAATGGTGTTCTTTGCCGTAAACGGTATTTTCGTTGACCCTAAGGATGCTTCGCAGGGTCCTTTCACTCGCCTTTTTCGGATGCGCGCTGGCATAGGCCAGGCTGATGCGCACCGGAAGCGCATAGAGCTTCATTGCGAGGTTGGTAATCGCATTTATAAGGTTCATTTCGATTTCAGTACTCTTAGTATACGTGTTCCGTCAGGAATTCACGTACCTTCTGCGTATACTCAGCAGAATTCTTCATATATGATTCGCCGTGGGCGGAGTTTTTGCCCAGCCAAATCTCTTTGTATCCTTGTTTCTTTGCTTCGTAATTGCGGTAGACCATCTCCGTAGGCACAAAGTCATCGGTATCTCCGTGGATAAACAGGATGGGAAGCGTCGACTTCTCCACCTGCTTAAGCGAGGAGGCTTCCTTGTAGCCCCAGCCATAGCGGAGCCTGGTGATCTTGTCGGCCGTCCAGAGCACCACCATCGGCAGGTGCATTTGCTTCAAGGACAGGGTAAACTGGTCCCAGACGTTTGTGTATCCACAATCTTCGATGATCCCGCGCACATACTCCGGAAGATCGTCGCCGGATGCCATCATCACGGTCGCTCCGCCCATGGAGATACCGTGGTAGACCTGGAGCGTGTCGGCGAAGAGGTCATGGGCCATCGCACTCCATTTCTCGAGATTGAAACGGTCGAACCAGCCCATCTGGATGGCGTCGCCCTCGCTGAGGCGGTGGGCGTACTGCCCCGGCAGCACCACGTTGAATCCGAGCGAATCGCGGAACATCCGGGCTATGTGGGTCATCGATAGAGGTGAAGAAATGTATCCGTGCATTATGACCGCTGTGCGTTTTGACGGGGTTGCGGCCGGGCAGAAATATCCCTGGATCTTTGCTTCTCCTCTGTAGTCGAGAATAGTCGTATCTTTCATGAGGCCTCTCTCACGGAGGTCTTCGAACCAATCCCAGGTATGGTAATACTCCTTCATCCACTTGATCTCTCCGCTGAGGTCTTTGTTCCCCACAGCGGAAGAAGGCTGGAGGGCGTACTTAACCATATAGTTGGACACGAGCAGGTCTGCGACCACGAAAAGGCCGATCAGGCTGCACGCCACTATAAGAAGTATCTTGGATGATTTCTTTTTCATCTCACCAACAATTATCATACAAATATAATCAATTATGGAACAATTCACACAAATCGCGGCCGCATGGCGCTCCGACAAAAGGCGCTGGGTCAAAGATGCCACCTACTCAGTTTACTGCCAACACCTGCAGGGTCACATACTTCCGTTCATGTCCGGAGAAAGTTCGGTCTCACCCGACACGGCTCAGCGTTTCGCCGACTCGATGGCGGCAGAAGGTCTGAGCCCGAAGTCGGTCCGCGACATGACCGTCGTTCTTCGGATGATACTGCGATACGGCGCCGCCTCGGGGGCATGGACGGGCTACGAGTTCGCCGTGCGCTACCCTTCCGCGGCTAGCGCGAGGCGCGAGCCTTCCGTGATGAAGCCCTCCGACCAGCACCGCCTGCTCGAACACCTCAGGGCCGATTTCAGCCTGCGCGGGCTCGGAGTGCTGATCAGCATGCACAGCGGCCTGCGGATCGGGGAGGTCGTCGGCTTGCAATGGGCCGACATCGACCTTCGCTCCGGCCTTATCCATGTAAGGAAAACGGTCCAGCGCATCTACAATCCCGACTCCGAGGGACCGCGCTACTTCCTTTCGGTCGGTTCACCCAAGACTCCTTCGTCGCTTCGCGATGTGCCGATGTCGGATGAGCTGCTGAAGTTGATGCGCCCCCTGGCGCGGCGCTACTCGCCTGACTGTTATGTGCTTTCCGGAGCCCCGTCTCCGCTCGAGCCGCGGACTTACCGCGACTGGTTCTCGCGGCAACTCTCCAGCCTCGGCATCTGCCCGTGCCGCTTCCATACCCTGCGCCACACCTTCGCCACGCGTTGTATCGAAAGCGGCTGTGACTACAAGACGGTCTCGGCTATCCTCGGGCACGCGTCGATCTCGACTACTCTCGATCTGTATGTACATCCCGGATTCGCCCAGAAGAAAAGAGCAATTGAAAAGGTAGCCAAGGGCTTATAGCGCCGCCGTGAGGATCAAGGTCCAGACCGAGAAGCGGATGGCGATTCCCGTGAAGATGGTAAGGACAGTCGGCACTGTCGGAGCCTTATAAAGACCGAGGGCTATCAGGAGAGGCTTCCCCACTATCGGCACCCAGCCTATGAGACCTGCCCATGCGCCGTATTTATTGACTGAAGCTTTTTGGTTTTCAACCTTCTCGGGAGTCACCTTGAAATACTTGACTATCCACTCGGTCTTCCCCGCCCTGCCCACAAGATAGGTCGTGATGGTGCCGAGGGTATTGCCTACGACCGCAACAATCAGACAAGCAATCGCCTCCTCAGGCATCGCCGCAAGCACGGCTACGTAAAGCACATCAGAACTGAACGGCACCACCGTCCCGGCAAGGAATGTACCGAGGAAAAGTCCGAGCAGTCCGAGGTTCGCAAGATCCATATCGGCACAAAGATAATCAATCCACGGGCTTTTCACTCCCCGCGGCGGCATTTTCCTGGGTTCGGCGGCATTTTCCAGGGTTAGGCGGCATTTTGCGGCCTTTTGCCGCCGTTCGGCAGTTTTCCCCGCTTCGGCGGCATTTTGCGGCCTTTTGCCGCCGTTCGGCAGTTCCCCCCCCCGGTTCGGCGGCATTTTGCGCCATTTTGCCGCCGATTCGGCAGTTTTCCCC
>CAMNNY010000003.1 GCA_946546175.1 uncultured Bacteroidales bacterium | reverse complement strand
GAGCCGAAAGCGGTCCCCCGCCCGTCGGGGTACGTGCGGACTACCGGATTGTCGTCGTTCATCAGGTGCGAGCCGGTTATTGCCATCAGCCACATCTGGCTGTGTGTGCTCTTCCCCGTTCCGCTTTTTGCGAGGAAGAGGTAAGCCTTGCCGTCGCTGACCACTGTAGAAGCATGCATCTCCAGGGTCCCCAGAGTCGCAGTAGCGAAAGCATACTGGAGCATCAGAGAATTGTCGAGGGCAAAAGTGGCTTCCTTGGGAAGAAGCACATAGAGTTTTGCCAAGGTGAACTTCTCGGACAGAAAGAGAATTCCGCTCAGGGGCCGGCCGGGCGATGGGGCCATCGTGACCAGCCAGCCTTCGGCGCAGCGGTAGAGCGCGATGGCGGTCTCGCCCGGCTCACTGCCCTGGTCTATCACCAGCTTGCGCTCTCCGAACTCGGGCATCCCGCCCTGCTGAACAGCGAGCGAGAAGAGCGGTTCGGCGCAGGATTCGACCGCGAATGGCGCATAGTTGTCCAGTCTGAAATCAGCTGCAAGCGATTCTGGAATGGCAACTCTGAAACGGTGCTCCGCTACTATGAAGTCTTTTGTCATCCGAAGTCCTCTCCGGCTTTATTTGTTCAGCTCGATAAACGGAAGCGCACCTCCGCCATTGTAGGTCGGGAGTTTGCCGTCCCATTTTTCGATGGCATACTGCTCCACGAGGAGTTTGTTGAGCGAAGCGGAGACGACGCGGTTGTAGTAAGCCTCGCCGTCGCCCTTGATCTTGAGGGCCTTGGCTTCGCCTTCGGCCTTCGCAATCTCAATTTTGGCTTCGGCCTCGGCTTCCTTGACCTTGTTCTCCGCCTTGAGAGCATTCTGGACAGCTTCGTTCTTGGCATTGATAGCGGCAGTCAGCGATGCCGGCGGATCGATCTTGGTCGTGAACTCGCGGACTATGAAGCCCTCGCGGTTCATCGACTCGTCAAGCCTTGCGCGCACCTCGGCTTCGAACTTAGCACGGTTGGCCATGAGCTCGTCGGAAGTATAGTTGTTGGCGCAGGTACGGTAGGCTTCGAAAATACAGGTTTTGATGTAGCCCATCTCCAGCTCGCGCACCGGCTTACGGTACTTGATGAAGATCTCGGTAGCCATGCTTTCGTTGATCTGGTACGCCAGGGTCGGAGTCATCGAGAAGATGGCGGCGTCCTTGGGGTTGACGGTGAACGGTTCGTAGGTAACTCGCTGAATATAGGTCGGATACTCAAAGATACGCTCAGTAATGGGGTTAAACCACACCCAGCCGCGGCAGGTGCCTTCGACACCGCCACGAAGTGATTCGTTGGAACTCCATTTCTTGAAACGGATACCTACCGACGCAGAGTCGATGGTGGTGCAGCACGACGCCAGCACGATTATCGTGATGGACGTAATCGCAAATGCGATGAGGGTACTTTTGGAAGACTTTTTCATATTATTTGCCGTTATGTTTGATATAATCTATCTCAAATCCGTGA
Organism: uncultured Bacteroidales bacterium; assembly: GCA_946546175.1. Classification (GTDB taxonomy): domain Bacteria; phylum Bacteroidota; class Bacteroidia; order Bacteroidales; family UBA932; genus Cryptobacteroides. The sequence goes on along the minus strand of CAMNNY010000003.1, from coordinate 1,800 downwards.
TTACCCAGTCGCCGGAGAAAGTGTCTTCAGCAGGGCTGAAGGCTGACATATCGCCGCTGGGATGGAGGTACTTTATGTTCTTGATCGTGAAAGGAATCATGTTGCCCGAGAGGGGTTCGGTGTAGATTCCCGAAATCCAGCCGTTGTCCTCGACTGTGAGTTCGCTCACATAGTTGAGGTAATCCATCTTGCCGGCAGCTTCGACATAGGCTTCCTTGCCGTCGAGATCAAGGGTCCAGATATTGAGGGCATCACAGAGAATCAATATCCCGGGGCCTTCCATCCTGAAGCAGTCTCCCTGCACCAGGGCAGATCCCTCAACGGTGATATCAGGCATCCCGGCAATCACGTATTCGTAGTCTACCGACAGGCGATGACGCTTGGCTTTGGCAAGCAGATCGTCGATCTGCCCCTTCTGCGCGAAGGCGCAGAAACATAGGGTTATCAGCCCGATGGCTGTAAGGAATAATCGTTTCATTACTGGTCTGAGTGTATCATTTGGTCAAGGGTATCCAAATCCGGGACCAAAACCTGTCGGGGCTTCGCTCCATCCTGCGGACCGATGATACCGGCGTCTTCGAGCTGGCTCATAACCCTTGATGCCTTCGCGAAGCCCATTGCGAGCCTCGTCTGAAGGAACGATGTGGATGCTTTCTGGGATGTGACAACAAGGCGGGCTGCTTCTTCGAAACGCTCGTCGAGATCGCCCATGTCTACGGAACCGCCCTCTCCCCCGCCGTTTTCGTCCTTGGGCACCGGCAGGTAGTAAGGAGTGTTGTAGCTCTGGCCATACTTGGTCTCGCTTCCGATAAACTCTGTGAGGCGGTTAACCTCCGCACTCTCGATCAGACCGCACTGGATACGCTCGTTTTCGATGCCGGCGGAGAAGAGCATGTCGCCGCGACCGATCAGTTTCTCGGCGCCGGGGGCGTCGATGATGGTCTGGGAGTCGATACGCGACGAGGTTCGGAATGCGATACGCATCGGGAAGTTGCTCTTGATGATACCGCTGATCACGTCGACCGACGGGCGCTGGGTAGCGAGGATCACGTGAATTCCCGCCGCACGGCCCTTCTGGGCAAGGCGGATGATGCTGTTGGTGATACTGCGGCTGGCGGCCTTGGCCTCCGGCGAAGCGCCTGTGGTCATGGTAAGGTCGGCATACTCATCCACCACCGTCACCAGATAAGGCAGATATTTATGGCCATGCTCAGGATTGAGCTTACGGTCCTTGAACTTCTCGTTGTAGTCGTTGAGTTTGTTGACTCCCGCTTTGGCCATCAGGATATAGCGTTCGTCCATCTCGATACAGAGCGCACGGAGGATCTTCTCTGCATCCTTGGCGGTCTTTACGATGGCGCGATCACGCTCCGACTCTTCGTCGTCGGCATCGGGCATCACGGCGAGGTAGTGCTTGACGAGTTTGGCGTAAGCCGTGAACTCCACCATCTTCGGGTCGATGAACACGAGTTTGAGTTCCGAAGGGTGCTTGGCGTAGAGGAGCGATCCGATGATCACATTGAGACAGACAGACTTTCCTTGCTGGGTCGCACCGGCAACCAGAAGGTGCGGCGCACGGGCGAGGTCAACCACCTTCACCTGCTGGGTGATCGTGTAGCCCAGGGCGATCGGAAGATCGTATTTGGTATTGCGGAACGACTCGTCGTTCAGAAGACCGCGAAGCGGCACTATCGAAGGCGTATCGTTGGCAACCTCAATGCCCACGGAATCCTGGAGTGTCACCACGCGCACGCCCTTGGCGTTGAGCGACATGGCTATATCTTCCTGCAGGTTCTTGAT
>CAMNNY010000002.1 GCA_946546175.1 uncultured Bacteroidales bacterium | reverse complement strand
TAAGGAAGATGACATCGTACTTGCCGGTCATCTCCTCGTCAGTCAGGGCGTTGACTTTCTGAGTGAACTCGAGGGTTCCGATTACCTTGGCACCGTCCTTTTTCAGGGCAGCGACATGGGCTTTATTGTGGTTTATGAGGTCGATCTGGCCTCCGTTCTTGGTTATGAATGCGCCGAGGATGGTTCCGAGCGAACCGGCGCCGTAGATTGCTGCTCTCATCTGTTTAGATAGATTTTACGTAAGAACGCCTCCTGGTGTAGAACTGAGGGTTGTACTGGGTGAAGAGGGTCTGCACCTTGAAATTCTCCTCGAGCTGAGGGTTCATGATCATCTTATGGACATTGCGTCTGATACAGTTCTCGTGGAGGTACTTGAAGAGAAGCACCCACGCTCCGCTTCCCTGATACTCAGGAAGCACTCCGATGAGCAGAGCCTCGAGAGCGACAGGCTTCTTGAGGGCCTTCAGAATGCGGAAAAGACCGAACGGGAAGAGTTTGCCGTCCGATTTCTTGATGGCGGTCGAGAGGGTAGGCACGCAGAAGCAGAAGCCGACAGGCTTGTCGTCCTTGTTGACAGCAACGGCCACGAAATCGGGGTCGAGGATCGGGACGTAGGTGGCGAGGTAGGCCTTGATCTGCTTGTCAGTAAGCGGGGCGAATCCGTAGAGAGGCGCGAAACTCTTGTTGTACAGGTGGAAGATTTCCATCCCGTAGCGCTTGGCGAGCTGATTCATGCTCATGCCCTTGACGACCCTGATTCCCGAACGCTCCTCGATACGTGGGGCGAGATCGTACATCTTGGGGAATTCGTTGCTGAGCTCCACCGTCCTCTGTGTCCAGTCGACGTCCTTGGAGAAGCCGAACTCGGCGAGCATGGTATCGTAATATGGATAATTGTAGATGCAGGTAAACGACGATAGGTTCTCGTAGCCCTCGACGAGAAGGCCTTCACGGTCCATGTCCGTAAAACCGAGAGGGCCGTTCACTTCAGTGCAGCCGCGGGCCTTGCCGAAGTCTTCAACTGCATCGATAAGGCCGCGGAGGACCTCCTTGTCTTCGATGAAGTCGATCCATCCGAAACGTACAACCTTCTTACCCCATTTCTCGTTGGCGTTGTGGTTGATAATCGCAGCGATTCGGCCTGCTATCTTTCCGTCTTTCTCGGCCAGATAGCATTCTGCCTCACAGTATTCGTAGGCGTCGTTTTTCTTCGGATTGAATGTGTCGAATTCGTCACCACGCAGGGCGGGGACATAGTTTTCGCAGTTTTTGTAGAGGTCGAGCGGAAAGTCGACGAACTGTCTCATCTGCTTCTTGCTTTCGACCTTGATGATTTTGGTACTCATAGGTTTCAGTATTTGCTTTGCAAAGTTAATACTTTTCTTAAATTTGCGTTATGAAAAAGATACTTGCATTCTCCGCACTGCTTGCTCTGGGCCTCCTGCTCTTCGCCGGATGCACCGACAAGCCGTCTTCGCCTACTTTCGAGAAGAAAACTGCCGTAGTCACCGACGAAAACGACCCCCAGACCGAAGACCCCGGCGAAAATCCCGGGGAGACTCCTACCGAGCCTGTTACCGACAAGGTGATCGTCGCTTATGTCACTTACTGGGATACAGTGATTCCCGACCCTTCGCTTGTGACCCATATCAACTATGCTTTCGGAAAGGTCAGCAGTTCTTTCAATTCCGTCGAGATCAAGACCGAATCGCGTCTTCGCAAGATGGTCTCCCTCAAGGAGAAGAATCCCAAGCTCAAGGTCCTCCTTTCGATCGGAGGATGGGGCGCAGGCAACTTCAGCGAGATGGCGGCCTCCGAAGAATTCCGCAAGGCTTTCTGCAAAGACTGCCTCGCCAAGTGCGAGAAATACGGGCTCGACGGCATCGACCTCGACTGGGAGTACCCAACGAGCAATTCAGCGGGTATCTCAAGCTCGCCCAACGACACCAAGAACTACACGCTTCTTCTTAAAGACCTCCGCGAGACTCTCGGCAACGATTATCTCATCACGATGGCTTCTTCGTCTAGCGCCAAGTACGTCGACTTCAAGAGTTGCATCAAGTACATGGATTTCGTGAACCTGATGACCTACGACATGGGCAGGCCTCCGAAGCACCATTCAGCGCTTTACCCTTCGTCGAAGACTTCGCGCAGTGTCGACGAGTCGGTCGCCCTCCACTACAAGGCAGGTATCCCTTACGACAAGATAGTGGTCGGCGCTCCTTTCTACTGCAAGGCGGCTTCGAGCAGCGCTTCCGGCGACGGAACATACTACTGCAAGATGGGCTCGCTCCTCCAGAAGTACCAGGAGAAGTGGGACGACACCTCGAAGGTGCCTTATCTGGCAGATGCCGACGGCAATATGGTCTTCACCTACGACAACGTACGCTCGATCGGCCTCAAGGCTGACTATGTTCTCGCGAAAAAACTCCGCGGAATGATGTTCTGGAACTGGGAGGGAGACAATTCCTCCACCTGGGAACTCACACGCGCCATCTCCGACAAACTTCTTCCCAAAGAATAACGATGATTGAGGACAGCAATGTGCAGGGCGATTCAGTAGTAATTGCTTACGCCCAGGGGGAAACCAGTTACGCCGTGTTTGCCGCGGGGTGTTTCTGGGGTGTCCAGCACGAAATGGACAAGACTCCCGGAGTAATCCGCACATTCTGCGGATACGAAGCCGCATCTGATGCCGACGATATTGACGTGCCGCCGACATATGAGCAGGTGAAGGCCCACAAAAGGCTCTATATCGAATCCGTTCTCGTTGAGTACGACCCCGCCGTTGTCTCCTACGAAGAGCTCTGCAAGGTCTTTTTCGAAATTCACGATCCTTCTCAGACCGACGGCATAGGCCCCGATATCGGTCCGCAGTACCGCAGCGTCATCTATTACCGGGATTCAGCTCAGGAAACCACCGCCCACGCTGTCGCAGACCTCTTGAAGTCGCTTGGCCACTCAGTCGCGACGCAGATTCTTCCCGAGCGCCGCTTCTGGATCGCCGAGCCCTACCACCAGGACTACTACGCCCGCACCGGCGGCACCCCCTACTGCCATATCCGCATAAGGAAGTTCTGACGGCCCCGTAGCGCCATCCCTCTCAAAAGCCCTTGGAGGCTTTCATCCTGCCGTCCTCCACGACACTTCCGCCAATCATTGCCTCGCCTCTGTAGCTAAATGCGCCGAAAGCACACCGTTTCGGCGCATTTCTGCAAGGGAAGGTGTAATTTGCGCCGGAATCGTTCAGTTTCGGCGCATTTCTGCAATGGGAGATGCGATTTGCGCCAAAATCGCCCTGTTTGTCCTTTCCTGATTTAGGTTGACTCGGTTTATAGATTTATTACTGGTATAAGTTGACTATTCGTCGTTATCCCTGAGATGGGTTTAT
>CAMNNY010000001.1 GCA_946546175.1 uncultured Bacteroidales bacterium | reverse complement strand
TAAAATGGCCGATTTACTAACGGAATGAGTATTCGAAGGTGATTTGGTCAGTAAAATGGCCGATTTACTAACGGAAAAGGGCGTCAGATGTGCAACCACCGGTCTTTTGCTGAAACACTACGCATCCGAAGGCGCTACCATCACTCCTACGCGTTTATCAAGTCGCGGGCGGAGGTGTCCGCGGGGCTCGGCGGTTTCGTCGCTTTTCGGCAGTTACCAAGCCGGCCTGACTAGTGCGACAGGTCCGACGAGATCGACAGGGCAAGCGGGAACGAGCGGCCTACCACGGTAACTGCCAAAAACCTCCGCTCCCGCCGACCTAGTTTTTTCCCCGGGCACAAGGCTTTCGCGCCACTCGCGCGGGACCGGGAGTGAGATGCGGAGGGCATGCCACACGCGAGGGCTTCGCGGGGCGAAGCTACCAGGGTGCGGGCGGACTATAAATACTCGAAGTTGCGGCACCTCTGCTCTAAAAGGGGCAGAGGAGCCAAAGTTTTGGTGGGAGATTGTGAGAAAATGAAGTATTTCTGCGCTAAAAGGGGCAGAGGTGCCAAAATTTTGATGAGAAGATGCCTTGAATTTGAGTATCTCTGCGTTAAAGAGATCAGAGGTGCCCCAGTGTTGGCGGGAGATTGATAGAAAAACGTAGTATCTCTGCGTTAAAGGAAGCAGAGGTGCCGAAGGTTGGGAATCGCACACAAGCGGAAAGCGAACACACCTGGCCTCCGGAAAGACCAGGTGTGCGCGCATGATGAAGTCTGAGGCTGCGATGTGCCTAGAAGGCGTACTGTACGCCGATGCTGATGGGGACCTCAACGCCGTCCCAGCGGGTGCCGCCCCAGTCGCCGTTGCCGCTCAGGCCGAGACCCAGACCGAAGTCGATGGCGAAGTGGTCCGTAAGGAACCAGTCGTAGGAGAAGTCGAGCGAAGCGAACTGATGGGTCGAGAGGTAGGGGAGCTGGTAGCGGAAGTCGACCTCGAATGCGCCGTAGCACCAGCCGAAGCCGGCGGCGAAGGTGGGCTCCCAGCCCTGACCGAAGTAGAGCGCCTCACCGGCCTCGCCGATGAAACTCATGCCGCCGTAGTTGCCGATGCGGGCCTTGACCCTGGCTACATTGCGAAGGGCGTTGACTCCGGGGAGATACTCCGTCTTGAGCCCTGCTGCGATATATGGGAAGCGTGAGTCGGGGTAGTTCCAGTTGATAATGGAACCGACCATACCGGTAACGAACAGGGTAACTGCCGTAGCGGCAAGTCCCACTGCATACTCCGCGTTGAGATCGCCATCATCGTCCGATGAAGAACTTCTGCGAGGAGAGTCGTGGCGGTGGTGGTGACGGTGGTAGTAGGGGCCATAGCCGTAGCCATACCAGTAGGGGTCCATGACTATATAGTCGACAGTTGCGTAGCGGGGGAATCTGCCTTTGCGGATCTTGATGTAGTTGACCCTGTCCTCACTGGGCCTGATGGTGCCGGGCCAACCGTCGTATTCGTAGCCGTAGGCGTTGACTGCAGCCACGTCGTGGGAGCCTGGAGCGAGCACGACGCTGAGGGTGCCTTCTGCACCGTACTCCGGAGTCCTGTCGTAGGCAGCGGTGACATCGCCGACATACTGGCCGTCGATATAGACTCGAAGCGGAAGGGTTTTGTACTCATTGGTCCAGAAGCAGACCTCCTGTGCGCTCAGGGCGAACGCTGCGCCCAGCAGCAGGATAAAACTTAAAAGAAATTTTTTCATCGCTTAAAGATTTTCGCAAATATACTATAAATTTACGACATGAAACGTATCCTGACCCTCATAGCGCTTGCTGCAGTGCAGTTCGCGGCGCTCGCGAAGGAGCCTCTCAAGGTCCTCGCAATCGGCAACAGTTTTTCGGAAGACGCAATTGAGCAGAACCTCTGGGAGATAGCCGAAGCCGCCGGCAAAGAGATCATCATCGGCAATATGTACATCGGCGGATGCACCATCGACAAGCATCTCGACTGCATTGAGGGCGACAAGCCTGCCTACCGCTACCGCAAGATCGTAGGTGGCAAGACAGCCGAGACCTACGGCTACCGCCTCAGCCAGGCGATTAAAGACGAGCAGTGGGACTACGTGTCGGTGCAGCAGGCGAGCGGCTACAGCGGCCTGTACGACAGTTACGCCCGCCTCGGCGAGCTCTGCGAGTGGATCGCAGCCAATGCCCCGCAGGCGAAGATCATCTTCCACCAGACCTGGGCCTACTCCCGCACCTCCAACCACCCGCACTACGCCAATTACGGCCGCGACCAGCAGACCATGTTCGCTGCCATCCTTGATGCCTCCGGCCGTGCAGTCGGGGAAAACATGATCGGCGTCGTTATCCCCTCGGGCCGTGCAATCCAATTCGCCCGTGCTACCGCGCTCGACTCGTTCGGCGACGACCTGACCCGTGACGGTTTCCACCTCGATCTTAAGGCCGGCCGTTACATAGCGGCAGCCACATGGTTCGAAGTCCTTTTCGGCAAGTCTGTGGTCGGCAACAAATACTGCCCGGAGGCCCTGACAAAAAAACAGCTGCGCACCGCGCAGAGATGCGCCCACAAGGCAGTTACCGTTCAGAAGAAGCTTCGTCAGTCTTTGCAATAAACCGTAGATTTTGTATATTTGCGCACTTTTTTAAAAAAACTGTGAACTATGGCAGAAAGCATCAAACAGTCAACACGTATACAGACATCCATCCTCAACGGTATTGAGAAGAAGGCCCTTGTGGCCATGGCCTCCCGCATGCCCGCATGGGTTACCTCCGACATGCTGACCTGGCTCGGTTTTATAGGCGCTGCGATCGCAGCAGTCGG